>JAGPCC010000040.1 GCA_018058245.1 Verrucomicrobiales bacterium | reverse complement strand
GCCTACGAAGTGAATATTGATGTGTTTAATCGTGTCCAGCACACCATCACGGGGTGGCCCGGCGGCAAACCGGGATCAGACGAAAAAAATCGTCCCGAGCGACCTTCTCCCTTTCCCAAACGCGTTCTCGTCTTCAGCCCGGAACCCGCAGACGCCATCATCGGTATGGGAGGCACGATCGATCGGCTGAAAGACCAAGGACACGAAGTAAAAGTAGTTTTCCAAACAACAGGAAACTTGCGGGTAGCCGATGTTGCGGCTCTGAATTTTGCACGAGTCATCCTCGAGATGGTCGAGGAAACGAATTCGCCGGAATGGGGGAGTCAGACATCCTACGCTCGATCCATCATTGATGCGATCGAGGATAAGGGAGAGTTCGGGATCGATCCTGATTCCGTTCGCAGGTTGAAGGGGTTCATTTTGCGCGGTGAGTCGCGCGACGCAGCCTCTGTTTGCCGAATTCAACCGGATGATAATCAGTTTCTTAACCTCCCTTTTTACGAAATCGGTCGCTACCGTAGATTCCGTCTCGAAGAAGCGGACATCGCGTCTATGCGAGAGATTCTTGTCAGATTTCGGCCCGATAGCATTTTTGCGACCGGGGATGCGAGCGATCCGACCTCTCCGCAGGCAATCGCTTTTCGCGCCTTTGCGGGAGCATGGACAGGGCTCTCCGCGGAGGAACGAGGAGACTGCCATGTCTGGCTCTATCGGGGGCGAGACCTTTCCTATGAGGAACACGAGATCGAAATGGCAATCCCGATGAGTCCGGATCAACTCGATCAAAAGGTCGAAGCGATTCGGAAATTTGCTTCTATCAATGATGCGGATCTCAACGCTACCGCACGGAACAAGGAAACGGCGGCTGCGTATGATGCACTTGGGATGGCCGAGTACGAAGCGATCGAAGCCTTCCGTCGATGGGTTCCGTGATTAGAGACCCAAGAGCGGAGCCGGGACCAGAAAGGCGTGCTGTTCGATGAGTCCCAGCGCACCATTCCAGTCCAGATACTGATTCAACCAAACGACAAAGGCATAGACCGCGACCACTGGGATCGCGGCCAAACGGGCAGCCCAACGAGCAACCCAACTCCGATTGGTGCCCCGGAAACTTGCTCGGGAGAGAGACCATCCGGTGAGGAGACGAGCAGGAAAAATGAAAAGCACGAAAAATAGATTCGGCAGCCAGGCGACCTCTTTGGGGGTCAGTTCGATTTTCAAGAGATAGAGCGGGAGCGAAAAAAGGAGCGTGACAAAAAGAGCCATCCAAAAGGCGAGGGGAGCTTTTGGAAACAACTCACGAACCTTTCGGATCGCAAAAAAATCCCCCCATCTCCCGCTCACCGCAAATCGTGTTTGCAAAAAGGGAAGGTAGAGCACCACCGTTGCCAAGAGTAACGATCCTAGGAGCGATACAAAAGCGGCAGCGGCGGGGTTCTCGATCGCTGATCCGACGAGAAGGATCATCACTGGGAGTGCGAGCCAAATCGCGGCACCAAAAAATCCGAGCGCACCGAGACGGAAAAAGTGAGGCAAGCGCATTTCACGGAAGAACTTGGAGGCATCCTCCAGAATCGTTTGAAAATTCCATGTTCCTCCTAATCCCCGAAGCAGGCGAAGGGGAGCGGGCCACAAGAAGTGGTGCCATTTTGCTCCGCGTAGACAGGCCCAGACGAGATGGAGGGCGATCCCAAGGATCAACACGATCAGGAAGATTTTTAGTCGGGTCGCAACCGCCCCCCCCGCATCGATCAACTCCGCGTCCTGTAAGAAATTGTAGGTCAGTCGAATCGGGATCGTCCAAATCCAGGTCGCTAGACCAATTATTCCGACGGCCGCAAACTGCGGTAAACCGATGAAACCGTCCCGGATGCGACCGCTCCTTGCGACTCGGGCTGCCGCCTCAAGGAGATACCCCAGGCTGAGCAGATTCAGAACCGGGATGGCCGAGAGAATCGCGAGGAGCGGCACCGCCGTAGCGAACCCAAGCACAGAAGTGAAAGTTCGTCCAAGCAACGCACGGAACGACGCGAAAGTCCGGTCTGAGGGTGCAAAGGGATCGGAATTCACCAAGGCAGGGGAGGCAGGCGGAAGATCGGTCATCGCTCCATAAGACGCGGATTGTCTCTGCCGGGTTACCGCCGTGCAAAAGATTTGCTTCAAATGCAAAATGAAGAAATGGTATAATATCTCAATTCCTTCTCTCCGACGGAAGTTCCCCGACTACTATTCTATGAATCGATATCACATCATTTCTGCCATCCTCTGCCTCTCCGGCACATCTTCACTCCTTGCACAAACGGTGGTGAACCGCGCGGCACTCGGGATGTTTCAACCCATCCTTGAAGCTGCGGACAATCCAGAGAATCCTTTGACGGAGCCAAAAATCGATCTCGGTCGCATGCTCTACTACGATACGCGTCTTTCCAAAAACCGTTCGGTATCCTGTAATACTTGCCACGATCTTGCTAGCTATGGGGACGACGGGCGGAATACCTCCAAAGGAATTCATGATCAACTGGGTGGCAGGTCTGCGCCAACGGTCTACAATGCAGCCATCCACATTGCTCAGTTCTGGGACGGGCGCGCCAAAGATGTCGAGGCACAAGCGGTCGGCCCCGTCACCAATCCCGTCGAAATGGGGATGCCTGATGCTGACTACGTTCTGAAAGTCCTTCGCTCCATCCCTGGTTACGTCAAAGCGTTCGCCGTCGCATTTCCGGAGGACAAAGAGCCGCTCACCTACGAAAACATGGGAAAAGCCATCGGTGCCTTCGAGCGGAAATTGATGACCCCAGCCCCGTTCGATGATTTCCTTAAAGGGGATGAAACAGCTCTTACGGAAGAGCAAAAAGTAGGCTTAAATACTTTTATGTCAACGGGTTGCACCGTTTGTCATAACGGCATGGGCGTAGGAGGACACCTTTATCAGAAGCTCGGTCTTGTTAAAGAGTGGGTGACGAAAGACCTGGGACGATTTGAAGAGACTAAGGTCGAAACCGACAAATTCTTCTTTAAAGTGCCCAGCCTCCGCAACATCACAGAGACTGGCCCGTATCTCCACGACGGTTCCATCGAATCTCTTGAGGAGATTGTCTCGAAGATGGCGGAATATCAACTCGGACGCCAACTTCCGAAAGATGACGTATCGTCTATCATTTCCTTCTTGGGTTCACTCAAGGGCAGAGTCGATCCGGACTACATCAAAATCCCCGAACTTCCCGAAGACGGTCCAGACACTCCGAAAGGCTAAGAGCGTTTCGGAATTTCTACGCTGGTAAAAGGTGGAGTAGGTCGGTCTTACCAGAGACAGGCCTTCACTCCACCTTTTCGTTTGTTGAGGAAAGACCTGCGCTCATCTCCTCGACCACGTCTACGGTCGCATCGAGGATCCGAGTAAACCGGATTTCTTGGACGGCGCGATCATCCGATCGAATCACCTCAGCCTGGAACCCTTCGATCTCAGCCGTCTCTCCGGGTTCTGGAATTTTCCCGAGCAAACTTGTGAGATACCCACCAACCGTGCTTACGGAAGGATTTTCAAGGTCCAGATCATCGACATGGTCCGCGAGTTCATGCAGCGGCAGCCATCCTTCCACGAGAAATTCATCTTCACTGATCTTTTGAAATCCCGTTTCCTCGTCGTCGAATTCGTCGAGAATCTTCCCGACCACTTGATCGAGAACGTCATCGAGCATCACGAGACCGATTGAACCACCAAATTCATCAACGACGAGAGCCATGTGTGCGCGGCGAGCCAAAAACAACTGGAGGAGTTGGTCGAGCGGAAGATTCTCGGCGACATTCACGAGATTCCGTTTGAGTGCAAATAGGTTTGGCGAATCCTTCTGCATCTCCCGAATCAGATCTTTGATATGAATCAGTCCTAGAGTTCGGTCCAGATGTCGATCGACAAGGGGAAAGCGGGTGTGCTTCGAGTCCATCGCCACCTCAAGATTCTCTTTGAATGTCTGGTGCACATCCATTACCACGACTTCGTTCCGTGGGGTTAATATATCCCTGACGCTTAACTCGCTAAGTCCGAGTGCATTGATGAGAATTTCTTGTTCTGTCTCGGTCACTTCGCAGGCGCGTCCAGTTTCCTCGACAAGCAATTTTAACTCATCGGCGGTGTGGCTGATGTGACTATTGATGACCGGTTCCAGATGGCAGACCCTCCGTAGGAATAGATTTGAAATCCGGTTTGTGAGCCACACCGGTCCACTGACGAGGAAATAGAAAAATCGCAAGGGGCGCGAGCAAAAGATCACCGTCCCAACGGGTCGGCGGATCCCGAACACTCGCGGGATTTTTTCGCCGATTACGAGATGAAAGAGGGTTAGAATGAGAACACTGAAAACGAGAAGAACAAAGGTTCCAACAGTGTCGGAAATTTCCATTCCGGAAAGCAGGGGACTAAACCGGGCCGCCAGATAGGGCACCCCGAGACATCCTAGGAAGAGACTGGAGAGCGAGGTTCCGATCTGACAGGTCGCGAGGTAATTGTCGACATGAGTAACGATGTGAAGCGCCAACTTCGAGCCACGTCGATTTTCCTCCACCGCATCCTCCAACTGGCTGAGGTGGATTTTGGCGAGAGCAAACTCCGCCGCCACAAAAAGAGCATTGAGTAGGAGCAGACCTGCGAGCAGTGCCACGAGGTAGGACGGATTCTCCGGGAAGAGCTTGAAGCCGGTGAACTGGATTGCGCTCAACAAGTCGGCCTGCAAGGGCTGAGAAAAAAATGTCGTCATCAAGGGTTTCTAAAAATCCAGTTACGCGAATCACCGCAACGCGGAATCGCCACTGGGCCATACCGGAAAAGAGTAACGCGAAGCCGAAATTAGACCAGAGAAAATTTGGACTTGAAAGGGCCGGGGCAGTGAATCACACAGGGGGGGATATTCCGGGAGCTCGATTCCTAGTATTAAATTTCACATTACATATATTGTAGGAAGTTATTCTGAGCGGCAACAATAATTGCTAAGCAATGCCTCCGCCGAATCGTCTCATTTATGGAGTCGTGCGGATTGTTCCACATGGAATGTTCCGCCCTACCGGCAATACAATGAATTTAACAATCAACAATGTTGGCACATTCATCCCGCGTACGAAAATTCGTTGATCGGCTTCGAGCTTCGTTTACCTTCATTCTTCTTTGAAATCTTTCTGATGACCTTGCACCTGCGACCATTTCTCTTCGGCGTCCTCGTATTTTCGGTGGGCACCCATCATTCACAGGCTGGCATCGCCGATTTTTTTAAACGCAGTGGAGAAAAAAAAGTCCTCAACGCGGAACAACTCTCGAATCAGGAAAGCTCCGCTCAAGCCCAGCTTGCGAAGGCCAAGGCTTATGAGGATAGCGGAAAAACGAAACAGGCTCGGGATTCATACAAAGCGGTCAGCCGGAGTTTTTCGAGGACAGATGCCGGAGCTGGGGCAAAATTTGACTACGCAAGAATGCTCGAAGAAACTGGAGAAAAGAGGGACGCGTTTGAGGAATACCAGGAACTGATCACAAATCATCGCAATACTCCGAATTTTTCTGAGGCCGTTCGACGCCAGTTTGCGATTGCCGAGGCATTGCGCACTACTGACAAAAAGGGCTTCCTCGGTGTTGGCGCCCCGGTGCAGCCATCCAAACTTGTCGAAATGTTCAAACAGATCAGTGATACCGCTCCCTTTACCGAATTTGCTCCGAAATCACTGCTGAATGTGGGAATCGTGCACCAAGACAACGGGGAAACGGTGGAAGCGATCAAGGCCTTCCAATCAGTGGTCGACAAATACCCGGATACCGAAGCGGCCAAGGATGCACAATATCAGATTTTCAAACTTCGGGGCGTTAAGGCAGAAAAATCGAACAGTCCGGTTGAGGACAGGGCTCAAGTGGAGGCGGGCCTTGATTTTGTAAATCAGAATCCGGAAGATCAGAGAGCCTCCGAAATTAAATCCAATTTGCAGAGCATCGAAGAGAGATCCATGGAAAAAATGTTTTCGACCGGCTCCTTCTATGAAAAGAGCGGTAAGTCTGAGTCGGCGCGAGTTTATTACAGTGAAGTCGTCAAAAATCCTTCGACACCTTGGGCTGCTAAGGCGCAGGAGCGCCTCAATGCGATGGACCGCGCACCTGCCTCCGTGGAAAAAAAAGCAGGAATGTTTGGGCCGAACCCATCAAAAAAGGGGGAAATGGAAATGCGAACCACCGGTGACGAAGTGGTTCCCCTGCCGACTTCTGGAAACTAATTCTCGCTGATCCTCGAGGCGCGCGTTCCCCAATCGGGTAAAATCCAGACGAAGTGAAATTCCTTCCGGCTTGTTTTTTGCGCGTAACGGCCTAGTTTCAGTGGCGGTTCTCTGTTTTTTAGGGTAATCAAAACGAGACGTTTTTCTAGGCCCCGACCCAATCAATGAAGTCTTTCTTTCAGATTCTCATCACTACAACCCTCGGCGGGTTTCTCCTGTCCGGATGCGCCGGTTACCAGCTAGGTGATGCAAAACCGTCGCCTTACGCTGAAATCGAAAAAATTCACGTGCCTCCTTTCAAAAATTTAACCCTCGAACCACGTCTGTCTAGTCTCGTGACCAATGCAGTTCTTCAGGAATTACAATCCGATGGGACCTATCAAGTGGCTACTCGGAAGAATTGTGACGCGGTGCTCGTCGGGGAGATTCGCGATATTGATAAATTCCAACTCCGCGCCGTTCGTACTGACACTCTGAAATCCAGCGAGTTGGGTGTGTATTTGATCGTGGACTTTCACCTTGAAGATCCAGTCACTGGTGAACGTATCAGTGAGCGATCTCTCAAAAAACACGGAAGTCATATCGCAGATTCAAAAGATTCGGGCCTGGATTTGATCCAAGCCCGCGAAGGACGGGTCGTCGGCGATACAATCCAGTTTGTGGATCCCAGTTTTCAGGTGGGAGAGCGCAATGCTCTTTCGTTCGTTGCCGAAGATCTTGCGGATAAGCTCGTTTCCCAGCTCGCCAACGGCTGGTAACAAGGTCCTATTCCATTGAATACCACCCTTCATCTGGGAGTCGTCCAGTTGATCTGCACCCCGATCGGAAATCTAGGGGACATCACATTCCGAGCAGTCGAATCGATCCGAGCGGCTAATGTGGTAGCTTGTGAGGACACTCGGCATTCTCGCGGATTGCTCACCCATCTGGGCATTCACGATAAAGCGTTGGTCGCACTTCATGAACACAATGAAGAAAAAGGAGCCGGCGACCTCGTGGAACGCGCTCTCCGCGGCGAACGCATCGTTTTTCTCTCGGACGCTGGAACTCCCACCATTTCGGATCCAGGGTATCGACTCGTAAACGCCTGCCATGCAGCCGGTGTGAGAGTCGAAGTAATTCCTGGACCCTCAGCAGTGATTACCGCTTTGGCGGGTTCAGGACTGCCTTCTGATGCGTTCTATTTCGGCGGATTTCTCCCCGTTAAATCCGGTCGTAAGTCGACGGAAATTGGCAAAGCTCTCCAGCGTCGTGAAACTTCGATCTTCTTCGAGTCACCGCATCGGATCACGAAGACTCTCGCAGTGATCGCGGCGCAGGATCCGGAACGGGAAGTATGCGTCGCCCGGGAATTAACGAAAAAATTTGAAACCTATCACCGGGGACCGGTAACACAGATTCTCGAAGAATTCATGGTCCGCCAGGTCAAAGGAGAAATCACTGTGCTGATACGCGGGGGCGGGAAACGCGGAACGCAGGACCTGGACGAAGGATGAAAAAATATGAGGCGGAGCCATTCCGCTCCGCCTCAATATCCATCTCTTCACCAGAGTCCTTCCGGACAAAAGTCTCTTACGCTAACCCCAGACCCTCATTTTCCCCATTGAGTGATTCTTTTTCAGGAATCGGTAGCGGCGAAATCTCTCGTTGCGGGAACAGTTGTTCTTGGTAACGCGACGACTGAGGGCGTCGGATAATGTTCCGGCGCTTACTTTTGTCGTAACGCTGTTGAAGCAATATTTCATCTTCCCAACGAATCGCTTTCAACGGGAGCCTATTCTCGTGAAAAACGATTCGAAGCGCAAAAAAAGGAGGGTCCAGTTTCTTTATAACCATCTGTCTGTTTTGGGTAACCCTTTTCCTCAAAAGAACTTCCTAGACCGGATTGAGTCATCTCACCGTTTCTCATGCGGTGAAACTTCTGAAATCCTTCACAATGTGATGGCGATAGGAACTCCAAAGCGGCAAGGGTGCGTTTTGTGTCTTTTGCAATTTACTATAAATTCCATAATTATTCAACTTGTTACAATTTTATTTTTGAATGTTCTTCGCCAGGAACTCGCCACAAGGAGGATTACGGACTACCAGTTTCCGCGCTGTGTCGAATTCCAATGAATCCCCTACCCCTTTCCGAACTCTGTTCCCGTCTCGTCTCTCCTCTTTCGGCAATCACTGCATACGACTATCCGTCTGCCCGGCTCTGTGATGAGGCGGGTATCCAATTGATTCTCGTTGGAGATTCCCTCGGTATGGTTGTCGCAGGTTGCCCCGATACAACGTCAGTGACTTTGGATCAAATGATCTACCACACGCAGATGGTCCGACGAGGCGTAACCCAGGCTCTGGTTATCTCCGACCTCCCGATCAACACATATCGCTCTTCGGAAGAAGCGATCACCAGCAGTCGGCGCTTGATCGAAGCGGGAGCCGATGCCGTGAAGCTGGAGGGTGGATTCGGTCAGTTGGAGAAAGTAAAGGCCCTCCGGGACGAGGAGATCCCGATTTGCGCCCATATTGGGATGCTCCCCCAAAGCGTCCGCGAAGAAGGAGGTTACAAGAAAAAAGGGAAAACCGTTGTCGAAGCCCAGCGGCTCGTGGATGCTGCGATTGCACTGGAAGAGTGCGGAGCGTTTGCCATTGTGCTTGAGAGCGTTGTTGCCGAAGTGGCCGCAGAGATCACCCGAAGTCTTACCATCCCTACCATTGGGATTGGTTCCGGGCACGAGTGCAGCGGACAGATTCGCGTTCTTCACGATGTGACTGGTGCCTACCCGTGGTTCGTGCCTCCCTTTGCCACCGTCCATGGAAACGTAGCGGAGGTCACTCGATCCGCTCTCCACGCGTACCTGAAAGAAATCGGGCGTTAACATTCACGCGATCAATCCGAAAATTCTTACGAATTTTCGTGACGAAATGAGCTGTTCCCGGTATTCCTATTCGTATATCTGAAAATTTCACCCCTCATGAGAAAGAAACGTATCCTCACCACCTTGAGCATCGGACTGATGGCGACGTCAGGTTTCCTGACCTCTACCGCCATCGCTAGGACTTGGACAAGCACTGATGGCAAACCGCTCCAAGGGATCTTTCTGGGATCTGACGGAACCAATTACAAATTTAAAATGGCAAACGGGAGCGAAATTACCGTTTCCAAAGACCGTTTTATTAAAGCAGACCAAGAAGCGGCCGAGCGCCTCGCGAAAATCGGGGACGACAGCTTCACAAAAGCGTCGGCACGACAGATCGACACCCTGCTAGCCGGAGGATTAAAAAAGAACGGATTTACCTCCTTCAATGAACCTCTTCCAGACGATCTTTTTGTTCGACGAGTCTATCTCGATATCATCGGTCGCATCCCCACTCGTCAAGAATTTCTCGCATTTGCAGAGAATGCCCGACCTGATAAGCGCGAGGCTCTCATTGATGACCTCTTGCTCTCGCCTGGCTTTTCCTCCAATCTGTTTAATTACTTTGGCGATATGTATCGTCTCCATGCGAGCGATTTTAACAATGGGATCCGCATGGATCCCTACATCAACTGGTGGAGAGAAAAACTCGCAGCCAACACTCCCTACCACCAGATCGTCGCGGAGATGCTCACGGCAAAAGGCAATGTCGGACAAAGTCCCGCTTCTGGATTTCTCCTGCGCGATACTGGGATGGAATTCGATGCGTTCTCGAATTTCGGCCAGGTAATGCTAGGAATCGATATTTCCTGTGCGCAGTGTCACGACCATCCGTTTGATGAATGGACCCAAGGTGATTTCTATGAAATGGCCGCGTTCTTCGGAAATACACAACGTTCGCTTGGCTATCGCCCGTCGTCCGCAATGATGGGCGGAGGTAGCGTTCAGATGCCAAACGCACCAGAAGGCTGGAGAGACAATTTCATGAAATGGGCTGAAACGAACAAAGGAATCGTTCCGAAAGACCAGAACAGCAATCAGTTCCGCTTCTTCGTGGCCGCACTCGGATGGAACATTGCTGACAACGAGACAATGGAAACGGTGCTCCCGCATGACTTCCGCGGAGAAGGTGGCAAACCAGATGAAATAGCGAGTCCCCGCACCCTCATTGGAGACGCCGCAAAGGTCGGGGGCAAAACCCGCCGGGAAGCGATCACCGATTGGCTCACCTCCCCAACCAATCCACGTTTTGCACTCGTGATCGCCAACCGGATGTGGGGACGTGCCTTCGGTCGCGCGATCCTCGAACCCGTCAACGATTTCAGTGATGACGACATAAAACGCGCCTCACAGCCAGAAGTTTTAAAGCATGTTGAGAAGGAAATGCGCCGGGTGAACTACGATCTGCGTGAGTTCATGCGCATTCTTTACAACACCCGTGCCTATCAGTCTATCGCAACGTCGGATGAGCCGGATCTTTCAAAACCCTACTATTTCTCCGGACCGGTGCTTCGTCGGATGCGTGCAGAACAGGCTTGGGATTCGATGATGGTGCTCGCACACGGTGCGGAAATCGATCAAAAAACAGGCGGCGACGGTTCCTTTTACAAAAAGGTTCTGAACATCGATTTCAACACCGCAACAAACGACGACGTTTGGCGCCACTATGAGATGTGGCAGAATCTTCGAGGAGGAGCGTCCATGGCAATGGTCTCGGAATCCGGTGATGACTATTCTCCTGTTTCGGTCACTGATACCGACTTGAGAGCGTCGCAACTTTCTCAACCGGCACCTGCCGCTTCGATGCTCGATACCTTTGGTCAATCTGATCGACGGATTACGGACGACCACAACTTCGACGGATCGGTGCCTCAGGTTCTCGCCTTGATGAATGGAAACGTGACCCAACAGTTGACAGGGGCTACTTCCAAAGTGGTCTCTGACTTGGAGGCACTCGACGGACCTGATGACAAAGTTCGCGGAGTGTTCTTCACTCTTCTTAACCGTTTCCCGAGCAAAGACGAATTGGATCTCGGCACCGGAATGATCGAAGACTTTGGCGATGAGGGCATCAGTGACCTCGCATGGGCTCTCATGAACAGCCCGGAATTTCTTTTCATTCAGTAATTTGCATATTCAGAATCGATTGTTTCACTTTTTACTCTTTTATTATCATGACCAATATTGCTGAACTTGCTGGTAAAGACCCTTTAAGTCGCCGTTATTTCATGGAAATGACGGCGAAAATGTCGTTCGGACTCAGCTTGAGCGTTCCGTTCCTTCCGAAGAATTTTCAGGCTCAGAATTCCGCCAAGGCAAAGAATCTGATCTACATCTACCTCGCAGGTGGGATGACTCATCTCGACACATTTGACCCCAAGAAGAACAGCGGGGTCATGGGTGACACCGAGATTTTGGACACGGTGGTCGATAACATGAAGTTCGGGATGCACCTCAAGGATCTCGCAAAACAAGCCGACAAAATTGCGGTGATTAACTCCATGACTTCGACCAACGGAGCGCACGAACAGGGTGAATACATCATGCGTACAGGGTACGACAAGCGTGCTACCATTGTTCACCCGACGGTAGGTCCGTGGGCCGAAACGCTTCTTGGAAAACGGGGCGACATCCTCCCTGATAGCGTTCTCGTTGGACAGAGCACTTCCAATGCGGGATTTATGGATCCATCATTGAGCCCCCTTCCGATTGCTGATCCGGCGGGCGGAGTTCCGAACACGACCCTCATGGTTGAGGGTGATCGATTTGATCGGAGAATGAAGATGGCCCAGAAACTGGGGCAGCAATTTGTTGAAAAATTCAAATATACCGGGCCTAAGTCCTACGCGGAATATTACAACCAGGCGAATCGACTGCTCAAGAGTGATGCCCTCTCCGCTTTTGATATTTCCAACGAATCAAACAGTGCGGAGTATGGAGATGGTCGTCTCGGCCAAGGATGTCTCCTCGCTCGTAAACTAGTGGAAAACGGCGTTCGTGTGGTGGAAGTCGTTTCTGGAGGCTGGGACATGCACACGGATTTCTCCGGCGGAACCGCTATGCGGGTACCGGAGTTGGATAAGGCAGTTGCGACTCTCATCCGGGATCTTGATTCCCGCGGTCTCCTTGACTCTACATTAATCGCAATTGGGACGGAATTTGGCCGTACGCCGGAGATCAATATGAACTCGGGCCGCGACCACTACCCTGCTGCCTACTCCTGCATGCTTGCGGGCGGAGGAATCAAGGGCGGAACGGTCTATGGTGAAACCGATGGATCTGGCAAGAAGGTGAAAACGAATCCCGTAAAACCTGCTGATTTTCTCGCTACAATCGGATATGGCCTTGGATTGGACTTGGACGAAACGGTCTATTCCCCTACGCAGCGCCCCTTTACCTTCGCAGACAAAGGGGTTCCGGCAACGGCACTGTTCGGCTGATCCTAGGATTGGACGGGCCTAGAAAGAGCGCCATTCCGTCACCGGATGGCGCTTTTTGCGTTATTATTTTCCAATACAGAACTGCGAGAAGATTTCTCCAAGAATCTCTTCGATATCCGTGCGTCCGATGACATCTCCGACAGCTTCGAGTGCTGATCGGAGGTGCATTGCGACAAACTCGGGCGATTCCCCCGATTGCAAGGTGTCTTTCCCCTCCCGTAACTCGGTTTTCGCCCGTGTCAGGCAATGCTGGTGGCGAGCATTGATTGAGACCAAATCGCTAGGATTCAGACCAGAATCTGCTGAAATTACAGCAAAAAGATGAGTTTGAAGCGCATCGACGGAGTTTTCGCACAGACAGGTAAAAGCAAATCCTTCGTGCCCTTGCCAATCCGGATGGGCTGGTAAATCCGATTTATTCAAGATGTATAGGGACTTTATTTGATCCGGAATCGTAATGGCACTGGTTTCTTCCTTGCTCTTGCTCGAGTCGATCACAACAAGAGCAAGATCTGCCATGGAAATCTGAGCGTTACTTCGCATAATCCCCTCCTGTTCGATCGGGTCAAGACCGTCTCGAATACCAGCGGTATCGATGAGGCGTAGTGGAATTCCCTTGAGGTTGATCACTTCCTCAATAGTATCGCGTGTCGTCCCGGCTCTTTCATTTACGATTGCACGTTCAAAACCGAGGAGGCGGTTCAATAGACTCGATTTCCCGGCATTCGGAGCACCACAAATCACCGTTCTCAGGCCATCACGGAGAATTCGCCCCTGGTCAGCAGTCGCAAGAAGACGGCTCACCTTTCCTTCGATCAAATCCCATTTCCCGAGTAGGACATCAAAGGAATCAGGGCTGATGTCCTCCTCCGGAAAGTCGATGTAGGCTTCCAAATGTGCTAATAAGCCGACGAGATCTAGTCGTATTTGTTCAATTTCTCCCCCCAGTCTGCCAGATAACTGTTCCCCAGCGGCCTTGAGCGCCAGATCCGTCTGCGCCGAAATCAAATCCATAATCGCCTCAGCTTGGGTCAGATCGATTCGCCCATTGAGAAAGGCCCGTTCGGAAAATCCTCCGGGAGGAGCCGGTTCCGCGCCAGCCGTAAGTAGTAATCGCAGGATTTTGCGGGTGACGATTACGCCCCCATGACAAGCGATCTCGACGATGTCTTCGCCCGTAAAACTGCGAGGCCCCGGGAAATAGGTCAGTAGAACTTCGTCTACAATATCTCCGTTCCTATCCACGATTCGCCCAAAATGCTGGAAACGGGGTTGCCAGTAGTCCGATGGCTTTCCCCGGAAAATCGTTGCCGCGATACGGACGGAATCCGGGCCGCTCAGGCGGAGCAGGCCGACGGCCCCCATCCCAGGGGGAGAGGCAATCGCAGCGATGGTTGAAGCGTTCATGGTAAGGAGGGTTTATCGAGAGCGAAACGAAGAAAAGGTAGTTGGGAAAATGATTGCGCTCATCTTAAACTCGAAGCACGATTCTGGCAGAGATTATGTTGATCAAAGACATTCCCGAAGAGGAGCGCCCCAGAGAAAAGATGCTCGCAAAAGGGTGTGCGTCTCTGAGTGATGCCGAAATTCTGGCAGTCTTCTTCAGCACGGGGCGAGCGGGCGTAAGCGCGATTGATCTCGGGCGCGAAATCATCGCTCTATTTGGAAATTTGCGAAATCTTTCGCGAGCTTCGACTGAAGAGCTACAAAAGATCCCCGGAATTGGTCCGGCAAAGGCCGCTCAGCTTGCTGCTGTTTTTGAATTCGGGAGAAGATTGGCTCACGAACCGTTTACCAACCAGGCGATCACCTCTCCAGAAGAAGTTTTTTCCCTCGTCGGACCCGAGATGCAGATGCTCTCGCAGGAATCGGTCCGAGTCATTTTACTGAACCACCGGAAGAGGCTGATCCATTTGGGGGAGATTTTTCGAGGGACGGGAAATGAATCATTTGCGAATCCGTCAGAGATTCTCCGGAAAGCAATCAGTCATGGAGCCCATTCACTCGTTCTCGTTCACAATCATCCTTCTGGAGACCCCTCGCCCAGTCAAGCTGATCACGAGGTCACCCGCCGAATCAAGGTAGCCTGCGGAGCGATTGGAATTGAATTCACCGATCACCTGATCATAGGCAGCCCCTCTCCCGATTCGGGCGATTCTTACTTCAGTTTTCGTGAAGCAGGTCTAATCTAGCGATTGAATCTCCGGCGGGTGATGCCAGTGTGAACGCTCATGTCTATCCATCCGACCGCAGTAGTTTCAAAGGGTGCCCAGCTTGGTGCAGACGTCACGGTAGGGCCATTCGCGATCATTGAAGAAAACGTGGTCATCTCAGATCGCTGCATCATTGAAGCATCTGCCCAAATCCGCAAAGGCTCAAACCTCGGGGAAAACTGCTTTGTCGGTTCTGGTGCCATCATAGGGTCGGACCCTCAATTCCGTGACTTTGACCCCCGGATTCCTTCCGGCGTTGAGATCGCATCTGGCAATATCTTTCGGGAATATGTGACCGTCCATCGTAGCGTTTTTGAGAACGGAGTCACCTGTGTTGGGAGAGACAACTACCTCATGGTTGGATCTCACATTGGTCACGACTCGACGGTCGGGCATTCCAACACGCTCGCGAACGATGTTTTGCTCGGGGGGCATGTCGATTTCGGGAACCATTGTTTTGTGGGTGGTGGCTCCGCATTTCATCAGTTTGTAAGAGTCGGAGATTTTGTAATGTGCCAAGGGCACTCTGGTTTTTCCCAAGATCTGCCCCCCTTTGTGATTGGAGCTGATATTAATACCGTGGTCGGAATCAATGTGGTGGGCCTCAAAAGGGCAAACTTTAGCGTGGACGAAAGAAAAGCGATCAAGGAAGCCTTTCGAGAGATCTATCACAGCAGTAAACCTCTTGAACAGGTACTCGACGAAGCGTCCGCGAGAGAAATCACTCCCGCCGTGGAAGATTTTTTTGCCTTTTTCCGCAAAAAGTCAAAAAAGGGACTCTGTATTCGTTCTTCACGACGCCCGGGAAATAGTTAAGCAATGTTAATTAAAGCACATCAATTCGTGAAATTTTCATTGGTTTTTTGGGGAGATGGGAGTAAATGAAAGTTGGTAAGATAGCATTCTACCAAATCCCTTAAACTTCATTAGTAAACCGGAGAGAGCGCGCTTTGATTCATCGGCAACCCAGTTTGATTCAGGCATCGACCAAACGGTCGCGAAAAATCGCGACAAATTGTTTGGCGATGTTTTTTGCTACCCTGATTACCGGGTCACTGACGGCGCAGGATGAGGGATTTGAGTTCGCATCGTCCGAAGAGTCGGGAAATACAGCAAAAACTACTCAGAACCTCGATATTCAGAGTGACTTCACCGATTATGATCAGAATTTGGGCATTGCAAAAGCCCATGGGGACGTCGTTGTAAAATACGGTGATGTTACGATTTATGCCGATCAGATAGAATTCCATCAATCCACCGGCAATATTTTTGCGCGGGATAATGTGAAGATCTACAAAGACGGGCAAGTTATCGAAGCCGAAGAGATCATCTACAATATCAAATCCGGAGAATTGACGACCAGTTCGCTAAAAAGCTCTCTTGAGCCCATCTATTATACCTCGGACAACGTGGTCCGCCCGGAAGAAGGCACGGACGATCCCATCACGATGTTGGACGCGACATTCACAACTCACGATTCGGCGAATCCAAATTTCCGAGTTCAAGTGAAGAAGCTCGAAATCTATCCGGATGACAAGATCGTCATGCATGGGGCCAAAGTGTATGCCGGCAACACACCCTTGTTTTGGTTTCCTTACTTTGTTCAACCAGTTGATGCGGAATTGGGCTATTATTTTATCCCAGGTTGGAACTCTGCTTGGGGAGGTTTTCTCTTGAATCAATACGGATTCATGATCGGTGACGACATTCTAGCCAAGGCGCACCTCGATATTCGATCGGAGCGTGGGGTTGCTGGTGGTTTCGATTTTAAAGACCAAAAATTCAAAGGCAACGATAACATCGGGCGATTAAATCTCTACTACGCGGAGGATTCAAATCCCCAAAAGAGCTTCAACGGGACGGCTCGACTGGCGGGGGTAACTCCGTCCAGCCGATATCGAGTGAATTTTCAGCACCGAGTTTACTTCCCCGGCTCCGATGACGAGACTCTTTATCTTGATTTCGACATCAACCGTCTCAGTGATCAGTTCCTTTACGAAGACTTTTTCCCTTCGGAATTTCGAATCGATCCCAAGCCAGATAACGTAATCAACCTCAGTAAACTTTTTGCTCAAGGTGAGATTTCACTTACGAGCCGATTTCAACTGAACGAATTTTTCCAGACGGATACTCGCTCTCCTGAATTAGCGATCGACATCATCCGGACACCTCTCGGTGACACCGGTTTCTTCTACGATGGTCTCACCTCGTTCGGAATCATCGACGAAGAACTGGATGATGATTCTCGTTTGGCGGGCATCGTCGATCCCAGTGGATTCAATCGTTTTCACAGTTATCACGAGTTCCTTTTCCCGACTCAGTTGGGGGGGCTGATCAATGTTGTCCCCCGCGCGGGCGCAGGATATACCAATTATTCAAATTTTGATCTCCCGGGGTTGAATTCGCTTGATCGAACTACCACACACGCTGGGGTAGACCTCTCGTTCAAGATGTCGAAACACTCTCCCAATATTGTAAATCGTGCGTTGGGCATCAATGGTTTGCTTCATGTGGTGCGTCCGTATTTGAACTATTCATTCGTGAGCACGAACGATATATCCGGTCGGTTTACTCCAATTGACCGGTTCACTCCGACCACTCGCCTCCGGCCCATCGATATGCCAATGTTCACGTCCATCGACGACATTCGGGATTGGCAGATCATCCGAACCGGCGTTTCCAATCGCTGGATCACGAAGAGGAACGGCGCTTCCTACGAGTGGCTCTCGGTGGACAACTACTTCGACACCTATATTGAGGATCCTGAATTTAATCGCAATTTTTCGAACTTCTTCACAGACGTGGAATGGTACGCACTTCCCTGGCTGACCGCTTCTACGACAGCCCAAATCCCACTGTTAGACAACAATCAGGGATTCTCGGAAGTCAGCACCGCCCTTACCTTCATGCCGACTGATTGGTTTCGTTTCGGAATCCAAAACTACTTCATTAGCGATAATCCTTTCTTTGCTGACTCCAATCTCTACACCCTCACAACCTACACTCGCCTGAGTGACAACTGGGGATTCAGCACTGCACATCGTTTTGAGACGGATGACAATACACTTGAGTATCAGCAATACACTTTGCATCGCGATCTTGCGAGCTGGACAGCGAGTATCGGCGGAATCGTCAGAGACAACCGCAACGGCGAAAACGAATATGGAGTATTGTTTAGCCTGACGCTCAAAGCGTTCCCCAAACTCACTCTGCCTTTGGACTTCCAACCTGGCTCGCTCGGAGCAGAGTGAGGAATCCTTTCTTCTGTCATCTCAGCGCGGGTTCGATCTGCGCAGTGAGACGTTGCTACGTAATTCTTACAAACTGTTATAAAGATCGAGCCGGCGTCGTTCGCTTGGTTTGACCGGTTTATCGGAAATCGAATGAAACTTACAATTATTGGATCTGGGTATGTTGGACTGACAACGGGAGCGTGTTTTGCCGAAGTTGGTCACGAGGTCATGTGTGTCGACAATGATGCGGCGAAGATTGAGACTCTGCTCCGTGGAGAAATCCCGATTTACGAACCTGGCCTCGCCGATTTGGTGAAACAAAATGTAGCGGCAGGGCGGCTTTCTTTTACAACAAGCACGCCCGCGGGGGTAAATCATGGCGACGTTGTTTTTATCGCTGTTCCCACACCTCCCAATGAGGATGGATCAGTGGATCTCAAATTCATTGAAAAAGTCGCTCGCGAAATTGCCCCTTCGATCACCTCGTACAAGGTCATCGTCGATAAATCGACAGTCCCCGTAAAAACAGGCGAGAAAGTGGCGGAGACGATCCTGCGTTATGCGCCTGACGCCGCTTTCGATGTGGTTTCCAATCCGGAATTCCTCCGGGAAGGATCCGCTGTTGCGGATCTCATGAAGCCAGACCGGATTGTGTTCGGTTCAAACAGTGACCGTGCCTCAGCGATCATGAAGAAGGTTTACGAACCATTCGTTGCGCCCCTCCTCGTAACTGACATCAACAGTGCTGAACTCATCAAACATGCTGCAAATTCGTTTTTGGCGCTGAAGATATCCTACATCAATGCGATTTCCGCAATTTGTGAAGCCACTAATGCAGATGTGGAACTCGTCGCCGAAGGTATCGGAATGGACGCACGGATTGGTCGATCCTTTTTGAACGCAGGTTTAGGATATGGCGGATCCTGTTTTCCTAAGGATATTGCAGCATTTATTGCGATCAGCGACCAGTTGGGAGTTCCCTTTGAGCTGTTGAAAGAAGTGCAAAAGATTAATCAACAACAGTTGGATCGCTTTATTAACCGAGTCCGAACCTCTCTTTGGGTTCTTGCGGAAAAGAAGATCGCAGTTTGGGGTCTCTCTTTCAAACCAAACACGGATGACGTTCGTTGTTCCGTTGCGTTAGAATTAGTCGAGAGACTAGTCAACGAGGGAGCCGAAGTGATCGCCTACGATCCGAAAGGAATGGAGCGAGTGAAACAACTCCCGATCGGATCAAAAATCAAACTCGTTGATTCTCCTGAAGCGGCGGCAGTGGGTGCGGAAGCTCTCATCATCGCAACCGAGTGGCCCGAATTCGCGAACGTCGATTTTAAGGCGGTCAAAGAATCAATGCAGTCGGCATTGCTCTTTGATGGCCGAAATCTTCTGGATCCCGAGACGATGAACGGGCACGGATTCGAATACCACGGGATCGGCCGCGGGGTTTAAAATCGTAGAACACTATCGATCAAACTGTGCATCAAAGACGATTTTTGAAGTCGGGAAATCCACTTTCCGAACAAACTGAGCCGACTCTGTAGCTCCCGCTACCCGATCCATTCCACCATCTTCCCACTCCACCGAAAGCGGACCGGAGTAGTCGATGTCATTGAGTGCCCGAATGATCCGCTCGAAGTCAATGCGTCCCCTACCAACCGATTTAAAATCCCAAAACCGCTTTCGGTTGTGGAAATCCACATGACCTCCAAATACTCCTGCATCAACCGGATGATCTGACCAACTAACGTCCTTCATGTGGACGTGATTGATCCGGTCAGAAAACCGGTAAATAAACTCCACGTAGTCGACTCCTTGATACCCGAGGTGACTTGGGTCGTAATTGAATCCGAAGGCGGGATGATAGTCGATCGCTTCGAGGGCTCGCTCAGCAGAGGCGATATCAAAGGCGATTTCAGTAGGATGAACCTCAAGGGCAAACTTGATCCCGTTCTCCTGGAAGACATCCATAATGGGACCAAACCGGTCAGCGAAGTCTTTGTAGCCGCCTTGAATCTGACCGGGAAGAACTGGCGGAAAAGAATACAGTAGGTGCCAGATCGAGGAACCAGTAAAACCGTTTACCACTTTGACCCCGAATTCCTTTGCCGCTCGGGCTGTCTTCTTCAGTTCCTCCGCTGCGCGCTGCCTTACCCCTTCCGGGTCACCGTCGCCCCAAATGTAATCGGGAAGAATCTGTTTGTGGCGTGAGTCGATGTTATCGCAAACAGCCTGCCCAACGAGGTGGCTCGAAATTGCATGACAGTTCATCCCGTGTTTTTCGAGGAGGGCACGCTTAGCCGAACAGTAGGTACTATCCGCTTTATCGACTTCGAAATGATCCCCCCAGCAGCCAAACTCGACACCGTCGTAGCCCATTTCTTTGGCTTTAACGATGATCGATTCACAGTCGAGGTCGGCCCACTGGCCAGTAAAAAGTGTTACGGGTCGTCCCATGATCTTATTGAAACAGGTTTGGTGTGAATTGGAATGCGAAGTCAGGCTCGATAGTTACCTTGTTCACCAAAATCAATCAAGCAGTAATCTCCGATTTACGTGATGACTGCCAATGAGCTCCCTTGGTTTTCTGAGTAATTTTTAGAAATTCGCTCAGGATGAGCGCGAATGAATCGATTTCCCGTCGTGAACTGAAGTAAAACAAAAAAGCTCCGTTCGAAAACGGAGCTTTTCCAAATTGCACTTTTGCAAGTCAATCGTTTTTTAGAAAGTTGCAGTGGCCCCGATGTGGAAGCGACCCGATTCATCCGCAAACACGTTTTCGGTGAACACGGGGTAACCATAGTCGAGGCGGAACTTGAACCAATCGCTGTAGTTCCAGCGGAGACCGACTCCAACGGAGCCAATTTGGTAGTTCGAAGGTTCTCCCGGAAGGAGGTCTTCATTGCCTAACGTGGCGGCATCAAAGAACCCAAGGAAACGAAGGCTGTCGGTTTCGTTTTCCCAATCGCCGATACGAGCGAGGGAAATATCCGGAGTATAAAGTTCGAAAGTTCCCCAAGCGCCGTGATCACCGCGTGCTACACGTTGGTCAAAACCACGGACAGTATCGTAACCGCCTGCGCCGAGCTGCTCAGAGGCTTGCAGGTTCCCGTTTGATTCCTGCGCCTGCACTTTGAAGCGAGCCGACCAATCGTCTCGGAGACGATGCTGGTGCTCGAAACTAGCGATCGCATAGAAGTAATCCGAGGATGATCCAGAGCGTGAGCTGTTAAAGATCGCATCGGAGTTGTGGTTGTTGAAATCCCCTGGCGAAAAGACCCCGCGAATGTCGAACTGACTGACCCCTTTGGCATGTTGGATGGTTTCCTTATATCCTAGGCTGAATTGGAAAATTTCGACACGTGCGTTAGATATCTGAAAGTTGCTATTCGCGAAGTCAATGAATTCAAGGTCGTTTCCATTTGATTTCCAGTCGAAACCGAAGTCCATCTCGCGCTGTCGATTGGAAGTGCCGTCGAGCGGGATTCCGTACCGTCCGCTAAGCTGGATGTTGTCTCCGTTGGAATCGATGTTCTGCCCAGCGCCGATTGGTATCAGATCTGAGTCGATGTCAACGTAGGACGCCAAAACGGTCATCCAGTGACGCCATGGGAGCGCTTGTGTGTAGACGAGGGAGTTGGCACGGACATGTTCAAAGTCGAGGTCACCGGTGTACTGGTAACTGAGGCTCTTATTTGGGCCGAACACATCTCCCATGTTAAATCCGAAAATGATGCGGTCCTGCCCGAGATAATCGGTCCCCGAATCTTCATAACCGGTGTAAAACCAGTTTGCTCGCGTTTGATAGCTCTTCAGGATCACATCAGTGGTTCCGAATTCATAACCTGGAGCGTAGACCATGTCGATCTTGCGATAAGGGCTGCGGTTCACCCAGGACAGATCCCGGAGAACTTCGGAAGCCCGAATGACTTCCCCTTTCTTCACCCGCATCTGACTGCGGATGAACTCTTCGGTATCGGCATCCACTCCCTCGACACGGATTCGAGCGAGTTCTGACTCGATAACAACGAGCTGAACGACACCGGAGGTGATGTCTTGCTCGGGAATGAGAACGTCGACTACGGGACGGTCTCCTTCACGATAGGCGACAATCACGTCTTTCACCATCTGATCGAGGGAACCGAGTGAGACCGGCTTCCCAATATAACTCTGGAGAACCAATCCGACGGCACGTGGAAAATCTTGGAAGTCATGCCAAATTCCCTCGACACCGGGCCATCCGTCGGGGCGGACATCACCAGGGCGGGGAAGGAGCACGACTCCTAGAAGCTGATTCACAAGATATTCTTCATCGCTCGGACCGCCGGAGACGCCTCCTTTGCCGGTTCCGTTCCCCATGTGGAATCGCCCTAGCTTATCGACCTTCAGAGGGCCTTCACCACCGCCGGTATCGAGGACCGACTGGGTTTCATACACCTTGTTCTGGACGGTTGGGGGTAGGACATCAATCAGGATCTCCGTCCCGTATTGGTCAGTCACCGTTTGTTGGGCAAAAGATACTCCGGAAAGGGATACGACCGCTAGGGCACTGATTCCGGTTAGTAAGCGTGGGATTCTCATCAGATTGAAACTATTTCGACATGTGTCTGCCGTGCTGTAACCTATTCGCTTAACACACGTTAAACTGCTTGAAAACGGTTTTTTCAGAATTTTTTCGATGTTTTCCATCTATTGGGCATGTTAGTGAGGTCTGTCACCTAAATGGAAGATAAATCTCAATTTTTTTTAACCGATACTCACGCCCATCTCGCCTCTTCACGTTTTAAGGGGCAACTGGACGGCATTCTTGTAAGGGCAAAGGAGCGTTCAATCGAGCGAATTATTTCCATTTCCTGCGATATTGACGATTGCGAAGCGAATCTCGCGATCTCGCGCCAGTATCCGGGAGTGTTTCCGACCGTGGGAATTCATCCGACTTACATTCACGAACTCCTCAACAGCAAGTGGTTCGAACAGGTTTCCACGCTAGCGGAGAATCCGGAAGTGGTGGCAATCGGCGAGATCGGACTCGATTATTATCATCCGCCCCAGGATGGAAGTGACGTATTGGTGTGGCGGAGACGGCAGCGAGAGGTCTTTGAGCAACTTCTACAACTCGCTATTGATCGAAGCCTCCCCGTCGTGGTGCATCAGCGGGAGAGCAATGCTGACGTGATGGCGGTTTTAAAGAATTTTCCGAAAGTGAGGGCGGTTCTTCATTGTTTTACTGGTTCTCCGGAAGAGGCGACAGTGGCCTTGGAACTGGGCCACTCTCTCTCGTTCACAGGGGTGGTCACTTACAAAAATGCGGAAAACGTGCGGGTCGCCGCAGCAATGGTTCCGGCAGACCGCATTATGATCGAAACGGATGCCCCCTTTCTTGCTCCGGTGCCGTTTCGCGGAAAAACTTGTGAACCGTTCATGGTCGAGCACACCGCTCGGGTTCTGAGTGAAATCCGAGGCGTTGCCTTCGAGGAGTTTGCACGTCTGACTTCGCAAAACGCGGCCACGTTCTTCGGTCTGGAGTATCCCTCGGTGTAAGGGTGGGCCGCATATCCGTATTGTACAGAGCGGATTTCGATGGTTTGTTATTGATTGGCAGGAGATCAATGCCGCTACCGCTTATGAGTATTGAACGAAGTAACGACGTTAGGGAAAAGAAATTCCTTCCTCCGGGAACGGAGGTTTCTCGAAGGAAATATCATTCCTCTGCCACCCTGACGGATGATCACACTCTCTTTCTGTTGCACCAGCAACGAGAGAGGCAATCAAAAATCGAAAAGCGTTCCTTGTTCGCTCGCCTCTTTGGGCGCCGCTAATTCGGCTCCGAAAAGGGCCTCTAATTCCTCTTCTGTCAGGACCGCTACGCCGAGAGCAAGTGCCTTTTCGAGCTTAGATCCCCCGTCCTCTCCAGCGACGAGGTAGTCGGTATTTTTACTGACAGATCCCGAGACTTTTCCACCAGCCGATTCGATACGCTCCTTGATCTCGTCTCTCGGGGAGGAAAGCGTCCCTGTGATCACGAACGATT
>JAGPCC010000262.1 GCA_018058245.1 Verrucomicrobiales bacterium | reverse complement strand
TGAAATCCTGCTTGTCACGGAAAAAGGCGACCACATAGGATCGGTCGGGGCTGAAATAGACATCCTTCATCCCCCCCTGCATGGGCGAACCGTCGTCAACGAACTGGTAGTTTTGCCCGTCGGTACCCTTGACCGTGATTTTGGTACTCATGGCGTACCGTAGAGGATGACGATGGTACGGTCGTCGTGATTGCCGGCGGACCAGAAGTCCAGCCACTCAAGTAGCGCGGTCTCTCTCCTACCTACTTCGCCGGGAGCTTCACTCTCGACTACGGGTGCGCCAAATGGAGCGATTTCGTCCCAAAGCGATTTCCAGATGACGGGGTTCTTCAGATTCGCGTCGGTCTGGAACTTCGGGTCGGTGATGCCATCGGTCATCAGCACGAGGGCGGTGAAGTCTTCCACTGCCTTGAACTTGATGCGCTGGAGGTAAGAGTGGCCGGAAAAAATGTCCGACATGGTGAGGAAACGGGTCTGACCGGCGTACTCGCCGCTGTCCGGCTCGCCGAGGACATGAACAGAATCGAGGGTTTCCTGATACAAACCAATGCCGCCGTCGCCGACCCAGAAGGAGGCGACGACGAAATGACTAGGGAACTGCTTTACGAGAGCAAAAATCAGGGTGCAGGAATAGTCCCTCATTTCAGCCGCCTTGAGGGTGGCTTCCTTGCGAATGGCGTGCTGGGCGTCGAGAGCCGCCTTGCCGATCACATCGGGGAGGATAGCGTTGAGATCCCGAACGGTCGATTCATTTGCCTCCGCCAAATAGGAGATCACGACTTCGTCCAGCGCACTCCATTGCTCGTTGCAGAAGGACTTGAAGTAGGCGTCCACGGCATCGCAAGCGAGGACCGAACCTTTGCGACTGTATTTCGAGGCACCGGCACCATCACTTACCGCGATGACTCCCCAGCCAGTTTCGGAAAAGGTGGCAAGCCGGAAGGCGTCGTCTCGGAATTTCCCTTCATGGGCATGGCTGCGGCCCCGTTTGGAGGCGGCAAGCACAAGATGTCCACCGAACTCGGCGAACCCTACCGCCTCGTCAGTCTGCCAATAGGGGTCTTCCCGATCCGATGGCTCGTCTTTCCACAACGATTTGGGGTCGTGGTTGACGATGAATTTGACGATCTTTTGCGACCATTGGCTGTCGGGCATTCCCGCGGGTTGAAACTCAAGCGTGATGTCGAATTCGCCCGCTTCCGTGGGAATGCCGGTGAGCAATCGCGTGGCTGGATCGTAGTCGATCCCGGGCACGGCATCCAAGAGGCAACGGTGTTCGCCCAAGGCACTATCCATCGCTCCCAGGCGGATTTCCGACCGATATTCGCGGCCCACCATGCCATTGGCCAAGGCAACCGGCGCTGCGGCCAGATCGGATCTCACTGTTTTTTCTTTCCAATCTCTCATGATCTTTTCTTCCCAACCGCTGACATGTCCGCAGTCTTCTTGCGTTCCGGAATTGCGCGCGAAATCGAGAAAGAGTGCCTCGCGGGAGGGATCTATAGAAGCGCCTTTTCTGCCAAACAGCTTTCTCAGATAGTCCAGATTCTCGTTCATCGTCAACCTTGGGCTTGTCCGACTTCCGCCGATCCCGTCATCCGCTCGTAGGTGCCGGTCTGTCCACACCATGGACAGGTGGCCTCCCCATCGCCACCGATGCAATGAATCTTGCCGCACGCACAGAGGCAGAACCCAAAGCGATTCTGGCACGACGGGCAATTGGGCGCACCGACTAATTGATCGGTGGAGACCTCCATCGGCTCGTAGGTCGTGGAACAGAGATCGAAGTAATTTTCGTCCAGCAGATGGCTACCGCAGAGCCGATAGGCGACGAGATAGTCCGGCTTGCCCATCTCGCCGTCGGCAATCTGGGTGTATTTCATCAAGTAGGGACGCTTCGAATTCATGCAGCGGGCTGCGAGGATGGTGAAGGGTGAAGCGCGTTTGAAAAATGCGGGCGAACGCTTCACATTCGGCGCGATCTCAAGGCCGCTGTGGTCCAATTTGGCCAGATCGAAACCCGACCCAGAAGTTTCGACACTGGCGCTGCTCGATTTGATCGACGCGGTGACCCAGCGGAAGAACTTCCGGTAATCCTCGCCGGTAGTCTTTTGAAAGTGAAAGACGTTGTCCGTCAATTCGTGCAACAGGGCGAGATCCGTCTCCTCTCCCAAAGAGACCGCGACCAGGTTCGCGCCGGACCCCCAATTGGCTTTCCACCGCACGATGGCGCTCTCGGTGGTTTCGTCTGTCGGCACGCCATCGGTGAAGAAAAAGACGAGCGGCTTCCAGTCGCCCTTGCGATCAGGTGTTGATTTCACGACGTCACGGCGCATTTCTGTCATCAGATGATCGAATCCACTCGCGTAGGAGGTGCCTCCTCCGATCGGAATCTTCGGCGGATAGAACTGCACCAGTTCCTGCAAGGGGATGATCGTCTTTGCTCGTCCCGCGAACACGACGACGGACAGGAAAACCGTCTCCAGCGCGGTCGGATCGGTTTTCAATTCCTTGACAATGGTGGCGATGCCATCCTCTACATGCTGGATTTGTTCGCCAACCATGGATTCTGAGACATCGATCAGGAAATAGATGGGCAGCCTTCTCATACGACGGTCAATGCGGATAATAGGAGAATTAGCAGGGTCAAGTGGCTCGATTCGAGTGAAAGTCCCGGGCCAATAGGCAGCGGCGGAAGTTTAGCGCGCAGAAATTTCAGCGGTGGGCCGAAGACCCGGTCCGCGATGCGGAAGAATCTTCCCATGCGCCCGCCCAAGCTCGCCGAGTGAGGTGCCATCCGCTGGTGGAGGAACAGCGCCACGATCGCTAAAAACAAGAGCAGGCGAATGAGCGGGCGAATCGTCATGGCAAAGTACGGAAATGAATCAAACGATGACGTGGACTTCCGCAGGGGGATCAGGTAGGGCGATCTCCTCCACCGTACCGACGCTTTTGTTGCCGGTGCCGATGGAGGCGGAGACCCATTGAAAAAAAGATACCAACGTGGCACTATCCGCCGTGTCCAGATGCACTACTTTGTCGGTCAGCTCTTTCAAGTAGCTGTCATTGGCCTCGGAACCCGCCGCACAGGCAACGATACATGCGAAATTCCGGCTCTTCACCTTGGGCGTGACCGCGCGGTAAGCAGCCAGATCCGAGGGCTTGCCATCCGTCATTAAAAACACCAAGGGTCGCCAATCCCCCTTCGCATCGGTCGTACCGAGCCGAACTTCCGCGTCGCATTTCTCCAGCAGCATTTCTAGCGCCGCCCCCATGTTCGTGGGGCTGGATTGCGGGGTCACGATCTCCGGCAATTGCAGATCCTCCAACGCGGTCAGCGGCAACACCTGCTTTACCTCCCGGTCGAAGGTAATGATCGCGATGTGAACCGACTCTAAGGCAAAAGGATCCTGCCGCAACCGCGAGATGAGCGATTGCAGACCGTTGTTGACCGCCGCGATACGTTCTCCCCACATCGAGCCGGAAGTATCAACCAACAGATAAACAGGGAGTCTTCTCATCGCGGGCCGGACTAGTTCAAACCACCACGTTGACTTCCGGTGGCGGGGGCGGAAGTTCGTTGAGACCGCCGACTTCTTGTCCGCCGCTTTCCACTTTCTGACTACCCGTACTGATTGAGGCGGACACCCATTTGAAAAACGCCTTGATCGTCGCCGAGTCGGCGGTGTCGAGTTGCACCACCATCTCTGTGATCTGTTTAAGCGTCGATGTATCAGCGCCCGAACCCGCCGCGCAGGCCACCATCATACCGATTCGTCGTTTCTTGAACTCCGCCAAACCGGACTGCCAGTCGTCCGTCGGACTGCCGTCGGTCATCAAAAAGATCAGCGGCTTCCAGTCGCCTTTTTTTTCGGCGGTAGATTTCTCTATTTCACTGTCCATACACTGCGAGAGCACCCGTAGTCCTTCCCCAAGCGAGGTGCCTCCACCTGCCGAAATATCCTGCATTTGGAAGGAAGCCAAGTCTGTCAGAGGGATGAGTTGACGAACGCTGCTGTCGAATGTGATAACGCTCAAGCAGGCGGTCTCCAAGGCGTAGGGATCCTGGCGCAAGGTCGAGATCAACACCTGCACGCCGTTTTTCACGGCCTCGATCGGCTCCCCACTCATCGAGCCGGAGGTATCCAATAATAAATAAACGGGC
Source organism: Verrucomicrobiales bacterium (assembly GCA_018058245.1). Lineage (GTDB taxonomy): Bacteria > Verrucomicrobiota > Verrucomicrobiia > Verrucomicrobiales > DEV007 > Arctic95D-9. The sequence goes on along the minus strand of JAGPCC010000262.1, from coordinate 2,843 downwards.
AATCGTCTCATAGTAATCTTTGTTGCTCAGGAATAGCGGTTCAAATAGTCTTCCAATCCACCTTTCATCCCCGTGCCCACCGCCTCGAACTTCCACTGGCCATTTCGCGAATAAATGCGACCGAATTCAACCGCAGTTTCTACGGAGAAATCTTCGTCCAGTTCATATTTAACAAGCTCCGCGCCTGCTCCGTCCAAAATGCGAATAAAGGCATTGCGAACTTGTCCGAAGTTCTGACGACGTGCTTCCGCATCATGAATCGTTACCACAACGCAGATTTGCGTCACCGAAGGGATTGCCTTCGACAGGTCCACCATGATCTGCTCGTCGTCACCCTCGCCCGCCCCGTCTCGGTTGTCGCCTGAGTGGCTCACCGCGCCATCGGGACTCTGCAGGTTGTTGTAGAAGACGAAGTGAGCGTCGGAGACCAGTTTGCTGTTCTCCCCGAGCATGAAGACTGACGCGTCTAGGTCGAAACCGTCGCCTGGCGAGTTGTTGTTTGTGTCCCAACCGAGACCGATGGTGAAGACGGGCGATTCGATCGCCTCCCGCTGTCCTTTTTGGAGATTGATAGCCATTGTGTATTGAATCACATGTTGTTGTATTCCTTCGCGATGCGGACAACCGTCTGACCGACAAATCCGTCTTCCGTGGGGTCTCCGATGGCGTTGAATTTCCACTCGGACCCTTTTCGGTAAAGTCGCCCGAGAATGAGGGCCCGCTTTCCTTTAAATTGCGCCTCAGCGGCAATATTATAAGAGGCAAAAACTTCTTTCACTTTCACAGGAGTTCCCTCGAACATCCTGATTTTCGCATACGGAATCATAGAAAAATCCTCTTCACCGCAGTTGTTTATGAAAAAGAAAATCTGCCCCACATTCGCGGGCACCTGCCCCAAACTCACCGTGATGACCTCGTTATCCAAGCCATCGTCCCCGCCCGAGTCTCCCGCGAGATCGTCACCAGTGTGCCGCAGCGCCCCGTTGGCAGCCGTCAGTTTGCCTGGGGGGAGGCCGAACTTACCCAGGATCTCCGGCTTGTAGAGTGGAGAGTAGATATGGTCGCAGGGATTACCTGCCGTGTCCAACAACACGGCACTCAGGTCAAGATCCACGCTTTGGACTTTCTTGGTTAGTCCCAAAAAGCCTTTGGATTCGATTCCTCCCCAATTGACCCCCACGCAGAAGTCATTGAGCGTGTCACCACTGGATTTTCGCAGATCGATTCGTTGCCCTTTTTGCAGATTGATTGCCATAACAAATTTTTGTTGATGATTCTCTGGATGATTTCGGTTCCGTTATTGGTTATGTTCCAAAGTGACGGGTAGAGGTAAGCTTTTTTTTAAAGTATGTTTATTTCGTCACTTTACCGGTATAGTATTTTTCCACAAAAAATGCTAATTCTTCCTTGTAACCGATGCCAGAGGCTTCAAACTTCCACTTTCCATCGCGTAAGTAGAGTCTCCCGAACTCGACCGCTGTCTCGATCGAAAAGTCCTCACCCAGTTCATATTTTGCGATTTCTTGACTTCCCGCGTCGTCCACAATCCTGATATAGGAGTTACGCACCTGTCCAAAATTCTGTCTTCTGGTCACAGCTTCGTGGATCGTTACGACAAAAAGAATCTCTTGAATGCTTGCGTCGATCTTTGAGAGGTCGATCTCTATACTCTCGTCGTCACCGGTTGCACTATTTCCGCCGGTGGGATCGTCGCCAGTGTGGTGCAATGCACGATCTGGTGAGTCCGTGTTCCCATAGAACACAAAATTGGTGTCTTGGGGAATCTGCCGAGAAGAATTGAGCATGAACGCTGATGCATCGAGGTCGAAATCTTCGCCGGTGCCCTCGTTAGGATCCCAGCCCAGACCTACCGTGATACGGGAAAGTCCGATGTCGATCTTTTGTCCTTTTTGTAGATTTATGGCCATAATTCGTCGGTAAAGTGATTCAGGATCTTGTGATCATTCAAGTTTCAGTCCTCTGTGGGGTCCTCTCCCACAGTTTCCAGTTCTTCCGGTTGCGGTTTAGCAAGCGACCAAATAATCCCGGCTGCGAGAATTGCCATCACGATTCCCAAACTAATTGAATTGGGTAGATGATAGTGAAAAGCTGCTCCGATCAATTTGAAGGAGACAAAAACGAGGAGGACCATGACAGCCTTGTCCAAGGCCCAGAACTTGTTCTGTGCTGCGATGAGAAGGAAATAGAGGCTTCTCAAACCTGCTGCCGCCCAGAGACTCGCTGTGATCATGAGATAAGGATCTCGCACGACGGCGATGATGACGGGCATGGAGTCGAATGCGAAGATCATGTCGCACACCTCGATACAAACGAGGCAGAGGAAGAGGGGGGTTACCCCATGGGAGAAAAATCGATGCGACTCAATTGAGGGGTTCACTGTAGTGAATTTTTTGACCAAATTCACTGACCAATGCTTGGTGTAATCCACGTCGTCGTCGTCTCCTCCGCTTTGCCACATTTTCCACACGGTCCAAAGGACGACTGCGGCGAACAGAACCAAGACGTAGGGACTGAGGTTCACGATGATCGCCCCGGCACCAAGGAACAGAAATCGTAATAAGATCGCACCCAAAATGCCCCAATAGAGGATGCGGTGCTGGAGCGGTTGGTTGCGCTCTACGGTGAGACCGAAGGATTTGAAAATCAGATAAAAGGCGAAAAGGTTGTCTACCGCGAGCGCCTTTTCGAGCACATAACCGGTGAAATAGAGACTAGCGTTCTCTAAGCCTCGATCAAAATAGACATAGACTCCGAATGCGGTTGCGCACAGAATCCAGATCACCGACCACATGGCGGCGTCTTTCATGGTGATCTTATGTCCC
>JAGPCC010000261.1 GCA_018058245.1 Verrucomicrobiales bacterium | reverse complement strand
CGTGATCACAATCCGAACGGTTTTACGACCTGGTTCGCCGGAGCTGGAGTCAAACCCGGTTACCACCACGGGGCGACGGACGATTTTGGTTTTTATGCCGTGAAAGATCAGGTCGATATTCACGATTATCACGCCACCTTGCTCCATCTCATGGGAGTCGATCACGAAGCCCTCACCTATTTCCACGGTGGCCGGGACTTCCGTCTCACCGATGTCTACGGAAACGTCGTGAAGGACCTCCTTTCGTAGTCTTCCCACCTCCGGTCCGAAACGACGACCACGAGAGAGTACTCTACCGTTTGCTCAATTTCAGGAATCGTGGAGAATAGAGAGTAGTCCCATGAAATCGCTTCCTTTCGCCCTCCAGATTCCTGCCGTGATCGTCACCCTATTCGTGGCGAGCACCATCTCACAGGCGGATGAACGGGAAAATGCGAGTCCTTATCCGCCCGACAGTCCCGAGCACCAGGCGCTGAGTGCCGCCAGCCCCTCCCTCGCAGACGAATCCTTTTCCCTGCGACAAGACTATTGGAAGGGGCAACTCACGACTCGGGCCGGCACTGCGCTGAAACTGCAGTTTTTCAAAGGCAACACCTACCGCCTCTTTTTTGGTGTCGCCCCGTCCGCCCTCGCTCCCGGAGCGACTCTCCATCTTCACCTGATCGATTCCGAAAACGCCGAAGTCTCCCATGCCGCAGGGAAACCCGGTGAGGCGGCGGTGGCCCTCCATTTTGAAAACACTCGTAAAACTGGTCTTTACCTGGTCCTGATGCGTGTGGAACTACCTCCCGGTCCGCTCACAGAAACCGAAGTCCCCGCCGCGATGTTCTACGGCTGGCAATAGACCCGGTAGCGGAATCCCCCATTGATCCTCTCGACATGTCTTCTCTTCCCCGGCTCACCCGCCTTCTCCTTTCCCGCTACCGGCAATTTCGCTTTTGCCAGGTCGATCTCGAAAAGATTGCATCGGAAGGCATAATCCCTGACCTATGCCTCATCGGGGCCAACGGATGCGGCAAATCCACTCTCCTGGCAGAACTTTATCAGGCCAGCAATCCGCATATGCCACCCGTGAGGGAGACTTCGCCCGATTCGGAGGATTCCCTTCATCTCGCCAAATACTCCTGCGGAGAAGCGGAATTCTTCACCGCCCGCGTCCCCGGAAGTGGCCCCGAGAAAGTCCTCTATTTTTCGAGTGAGCTCGAAACAACGACCGCGTGGGAGACCCTGTCGGATGACCCTCCCTCCTTTACCGAGTTCCATAATCGCTTCTCTGATTTCCTCACGGACGAACCGGAGAATTTTCGTTCCCCCTCCTCCGCCGCCTGGTTTAGCCCCGAGCATAACCTCCTCGATGGCGGACCACTCGACAGCTTTGGGGCCTTTGTCGGGAAAAAGTGGAATCAGCGGGAATCCGATTTTCACCACTATCTGATGCTGCCCGAGAACCGCGAAAAAACCATTTCCGCGATTGAAGGGGAATTCTCGCAGCGGTCACCCGATGTCCTGCTCGCAGTGGAGGAAGTCTGGAATCGCATCCTGCTCCCAACGTTCAACAGGGTCGAACTCGTGAACGAAGAGGGTCCCGTCGTGACTCGGGACGGTAGAGCGTTCCCCTTTTCGGTGCTCCCGGCGGCCGTACAGAGGCTACTTCTCGAGGTAGGCCACCTCCTCGCGCAGCGGTTGGATGAAAGATCTCTGCCCGGAGTCGTTTTTCTCGACTCACCCGAAGAGGGACTCCACCCCACGACTGTCCTCGCCCTACTCCCGCTCTTCCGTTCGCTCGGCCCGGGACATCACCGCACCATCCTCACTGCGACCCACAGCCCGCTTCTCGCGTCACTCTTTCCGCCCGCGCAGCGCTTGCGACTGGAACACAACGAAAATGGCCACGTCACGGTGAAACCAGGAATCTCCGCAGAGGGCGCCGATCCCAGCCAGCTCTTGAAAAGCGATTTCCAACTTTCCCGTCTCGAGCCTCCCTCTGAGCCTGTACTAGTGGCAGCTCCGGCAACTCGTTATTCAAAGTTGAAACGGGCGATCCAGTCGACCGATGATCAGGATGAACTGGCCGATCTCATCGACGAAGTGATGACCATGCGGAAATACTGAATCCACGCTCGATGAAGATACTCGTCGCGAGTGACAAGTTCAAAGGGTCGTTGACCGCCGCCGAAGCCTGCCACGCGATCTCCTCTGGCCTAGCCTCTGGCCTAGCCTCTGGCCTAGCCGCTGGCCTAGCCGCTGGCTTTCCCTCTCGATGCCCATCCCTTGATCACGAAATCCGCTGCCTCCCGATTGCCGACGGCGGGGACGGCATCGCACGGACCCTTTGTGACGCCGCTGGCGGCACCTGGCACGAAGCAGAAGTCACCGGACCGCTCGGGACACCGGTGCGAGCTAGTTTTGCCCTGATCGACGACGGCCGCACGGCGGTGATCGAAATGGCGACGTCATCTGGCCTGGCGTTGCTCGGAGAATCCGCAAATGATCCCCAGCGGGCCACGACCCGTGGAACGGGTGAACTGATCCTCGAAGCAATCAAACGGGGATGTGAGAAAATCATTCTCGGCATCGGTGGCAGTGCTACCAACGATGGAGGAGTCGGCATGGCGCTCGCTCTCGGATACCGATTTCTCGATCAAACAGGTGCCACCTGTACCGATCTACCGGAGCAGTTGCTCCAAATCGTCACGATCGAGGCACCTCTCTCGCGCAATTTCCCCAAAGTCACCGTCGCCTGTGACGTCACCAACCCCCTCCTCGGGCCCCACGGATGCACCCGCGTTTATGGCCCACAAAAAGGAATCACTCCCGAGGCGATGGAAGGGCACGAGAAGCGCCTCGCTCATCTCGTTTCGCTGACCGGGACAAAGAGCGAAGCGGCCTCCCATCTCCCCGGATCCGGTGCGGCGGGGGGACTTGGATTCGGAGCGATCATCTTCCTTGATGCGACTTTGGTGCCAGGGTTCGACCTCGTATCCGAAGTGCTCGCTCTCGAAAAGGCGGTGCAGTGGGCGGATCTGGTCATCACCGGGGAAGGCCGACTCGACCACCAATCACTCGCGGGAAAAGGACCCAGTGGTGTCATCGCGTTGGCAAAACTCCATAACAAGAAAACTGCCGCCTTTTGTGGAAGCCTCGACGATCCGGCGCTGTCTGACGTCTTCGGACCGATCGTCGAGATCCGAGATCCAGCCTTGAGCCTGGCCCAAAACCTCACTGCCGGATCCGAGCGACTTCGCCTTGCCGCAGAGGACTTTGCAACGACGCTACCCCTACATGAATCCCTCTGATTTTCTTCCCGGCCTCGAGGACTCGGCCAATCCCCCTTCGGCGGAGACTTCGAAACTGGCGAAAACCGAGACTCGTTTTGACTTGCACCTCGGTGATTGCGTGGCCGGAATGAAGTCTCTGCCCGACGACTCTGTCGATCTCGTAGTAACCTCTCCGCCCTACAATCTCGGGATCGCCTACAAGAGCTACAATGACAAACTCAGCACCGCAGCCTACCTCGAATGGTCCCGCGAATGGACTGGGGAAGTGCGACGTGTCCTCAAGGAGAGTGGTTCCTTTTTTCTCAATGTCGGGGGTGCCCCTGCCGATCCCTGGATGCCATTTGAACTCGCCCTGCAGCTACGAGAGCAATTTGTCCTGCAAAACACGATCCACTGGATCAAATCGATCACGGTAGAGGACCGCGCAGGCGAAACCAAATCAGTCGGGCATTTCAAACCGATCAACTCGAAGCGATATGTGAACGATTGCCACGAGTATGTCTTTCACTTCACCCGGAGCGGGAGTGTCCCGGTGGACCGGATCGCCGTCGGTGTGCCTTACGCGGACAAGAGCAACATCAGCCGATGGGGCCACACCGGGGGAAATGACAAACGTTGCCGCGGGAACAATTGGTTTATTCCCTACGAGACGATCCTCTCACGGTCCAAAGAACGCCCCCATCCCGCCACTTTCCCGGTGGAGCTCGCAAGAAAATGCGTCGAACTCCATGGCCAGGCGGCGGGCTCGATCACGATGCTAGAACCCTTTCTCGGGATCGGTCACGCAGCTGTGGCCGCCGGGGAACTGGGAGTCTCCCGCTTCATCGGTTTCGAAATCGACGAGATTTACTTTCAAGAAGCTTCCAGTCGAGTGGAGTCGTTACGCGCGGTTTGAAGTCGCTACTGGAAAACCAGCGAAAGCGACAGGCAACGTAACGTCCCCGCTGAAAGGGAAACCGTACTCACGGCTTTGGCCGCAGAAAATCAATCAACGAGAGTGTCGATCTTTTTCGCCACCTCGATATCGAGTTCGGTCAGTCCGCCGACATCATGTGTCGTAAGACGCAGCGTGATAGTACACCAGCGAATATCCATGTCCGGGTGGTGGCCCGCCTCTTCGGCGATCTCCGCAACAGCGTTCACAAAATCGATCCCTTCGAGGTATTCATCAAATTCGAGAACTCGGACGATTTCACTGCCTTCGATATCCCATTCCGGGAGTTTTTTCAGGAGCGCTGGGAGCTCTTCTTTTGAGATGAGGTCGGACATGACTGGAGAGGGTAAGAATTACGTTCGAAATGAATCTTTCGGGGTATCCGGTAATCGCTAGAGGACAATACCGATTGCGCAAGTAACAATCTTTCTTTTTTCACATTTCCTTTCAGGCCCCCTCTCGGGTCATTTCCAGCGATCGCGACCTGATTCCGCCCACTCATACGGGGAAAACGGATTGCACGAGCGGCGTATTTTGGTATAGCTCGTTACGCACAAATTCAAAAACGCGGCAAAAAACCCTAAACCTCTCTGAAAATCGCCATGGCACACGGAAAAATCTACAATAACATCGTCGAGACCGTTGGAAATACTCCGCTCGTGAGGCTGAATCGTGTAACCGCAGGCGTCGATGCCACGATCGCGCTGAAATGTGAGTTTTTTAATCCGCTCGGTTCCGTCAAAGACCGGATCGGGATGGCCATGATCGAGGCCGGGGAAACCGATGGAAAAATCACCGCCGAAACCACAATCGTCGAACCAACCAGCGGAAATACCGGCATCGCCCTCGCTTTTGTCTGCGCCGCAAAAGGCTACAAGCTCATTCTCACGATGCCAGATACGATGAGCATGGAGCGCCGCACCCTTCTTTCTCTCCTCGGTGCCGAACTTGTCCTCACCGAAGGCGCAAAGGGAATGAAAGGTGCCATCGCCAAGGCCGAAGAGATCGCCTCGAACATCCCGAATTCTTTTATCCCCCAGCAATTCAATAATCCGGCAAATCCAGCGATTCACACAAAAACTACTGCCGAGGAAATTTGGGAAGATACTGGCGGCAAAGTGGACATCGTAATCTCTGCCGTCGGGACGGGCGGCACCGCCACCGGTTGCGTCGAAGGCCTCCGGAAACGGAATCCCAATATCCAAGTGATCGTCGCCGAGCCCGATGGTTCACCCGTCATTTCACAAACCCTAGCCGGAGAGGACCTGACCCCTGGTCCACACAAAATTCAGGGCGCTGGAGCCGGATTTATCCCGGAAAACCTGCGTTTGAAGAATGCCTCGGGCGAAAATCAGATCACAGAATGTATCAAAGTCAGCAATGAAGAAGCCTTCACGATGGCCCGCAGACTCGCAAAAGAGGAAGGAATTCTCGGAGGAATCAGCACCGGAGCAAACGTCTGTGCCGCCATTGAGGTAGCAAAACGCCCCGAGAACAAAGGCAAGATCATCGTGACGATCGCCTGCTCTACGGGAGAGCGCTACCTTTCCACCCCTCTCGCCGATGAGGCCCGTGCCGCAGTTGGCGGCTGACAAATCGGGAAATTCGATTACTATTCGGGCCGCCTCGCCTCCACCGTCGGGGCGGCCCTATTTGTCTCACCTTTTTTACGACCATGGCAGACCTTCCACAGAAGCACTCAGAATCCGAACATCCCCACAATCTCGATGCCCTCTCCGCCAGTGAGGCAGGTGGCGTGGTCGATGCAATCGACAGACACCGGACAAAGATCCTCGCCGGGATCGCAGTCTCCGCAGTCGTTCTCTGTGGGATTTTGGTGACTTCGCAACTGCGGAAACAAAAGCACATCGAAGCATCGGAGGCCTTCACCACCGCCGCGACAAAAGGGGAAATCCCCGCTCTCGATGCCGTAGTGATCGAACACCCCGGCTCCGTCCCGGCTGGGAACGCACTCCTCGCCAAAGCAGAACTGCTCGTCGATCAAGGAAAATCCGAAGATGCCAAGAAGGCACTGGAGCAATTCACGTCGAACTTCCAATCCCATCCCCGTTATGCACAGGGACTGTTCGCACTCGCGAATCTTTTCCACGTCGCAGGCGATCGCGAAAAAGCCAAAGCGCAATATGACGCCGTCATCGTTGCACAGCCCGATGGCGAACTCACGCCGCTCTCCCTCATCCGCCTCGGTGATCTCGCATTGGAAGGTGGAGACAAAAAGGCCGCTGATCAGTTGTATCAAGACTCCTTCATCCTCCATCCCGGCAATCCCTTCTTCGAATACGCACAGGAGAAAATCGCTCTCCTAAAAGTGGGCACTCCGAAAGAAGTAACGAAACCCGAGCCAAAACCAGAGCCCGCGCCCGAAAAACCACCAGTCGCGACCACTCCAGCAGCTCCAGCTCCCGCAGCACCGAAACCTGCGACAACTGCTCCCGCAGCGCCAAAACCAGCGACATCCACACCTGCAGCACCAAAGCCAGCGACAACTGCTCCCGCAGCACCAAAGCCAGCGACAACTGCTCCCGCAGCACCAAAGCCAGCGACAACTGCTCCCGCAGCACCAAAACCAACGGCAACTGCTCCCGCAGCACCAAAACCAACGGCAACTGCTCCCGCAGCACCAAAACCAACGGCAACTGCTCCCGCAGCACCAAAGCCAACGGCTACCACGCCTGTAGAACCAAAATCAGCGGTTCCCGCAGCTCCAGCTCCAGCTCCAGCTCCAGCTCGAGCTCCAGCTCCAGCTCCAGCTCCAGCTCCAGCTCCAGCTCCAGCTC
>JAGPCC010000260.1 GCA_018058245.1 Verrucomicrobiales bacterium | reverse complement strand
GAAGCGGGATGGCAACAGAGCGACTCCACCCCGCCGAGACTCTCTGCTTTCGGGAAAAGCCGAAGTTTTTCGAGAAATCCAAGGGTCGCGGTTAGGCTCCGGCCAAAATCCACCGTGACGATCCCCGAGCCACCGCTCATCTGGCGCTTTGCCAACTCATACTGGGGATGCGACGGAAGAAACGGGTATCGCACCGAGACGGCACTGGTCTCCGCCTCAAGGAATTCGGCAAAAGCGAGAGCGTTCTCACAATGGCGCTCCATCCGGATCGCCTCGGTTTTGATCCCTCGTGAAGTGAGCCAGCAATCCATGGGAGCGGGCTGAAGTCCGAGTGCCTTTTGCGCAAAAATCATTTTCTCCCGCCACTCTTCCGAATTCGTACACACCGCGCCAACAAGAGCATCGGAATGACCGTTCGCATACTTCGTCAGAGAAATGAGGGAGAGATCGGCCCCGAGTTCGATGGGGCGCTGGAGATAACTGCTCGCAAAAGTGTTATCGACGAGGAGCGGCGCCCCGGCGGCATGAGCGGCCGTTGCGACTGCGGCGATGTCGATGATCTTGAGACTGGGATTGGTCGGCGACTCGATCCAGACGAGGGTCGGACTCAGTGACTTGAGAACGGTGAGAGACGCCGGATCGGTAAAATCAAGGTATTTGACCGCTACCCCGAACTTGGCAAAAACCTGGGCGAAAAGACGAAAGGTGCAGCCGTAGATGTTTTCCTCGGCGACCACGAGATCTCCGCTTTTTAAAGTGGAGACCACTGCGGTAATTGCCGAAACCCCGCTCCCGAAGCAGGTCGAATAGGCGGCGCCCTCCAGACTGGCGACGGCGCGGTCGAGAAGACGGAAGTTCGGATTGCCCGAGCGAGTGTAGTCGAACCCATTTGGATTCCCGTATTCAAAGGTCGAAGTGAGCCAGACCGGCGGAGTCACCGCCCCGGTCTCCCCGACAAAATCCCGTCCAAGATGGATGGCCCGGGTTTCGAATCCGTCTGACTGATCAATTTCCATGTATTTCCTACCGGATTGACACCGGGGTGACAAGAAAGCGGAAACGGAACCGGATCGCAAGTGGAGAGACTGCCCTCTCTGTCATATTCTCCGACCGGCAGGCTACTGGAGGGAGAGCGAACAGGGTCTGGTCGCTGACGCAACCCTCTTGGTGTTTTCTGGCGAGTCTGAACTTGCCATTCAAGCGTATTTTCAGGATGGTTCTGTCTTCCGTGAACTTTCCTTCTTACCCAACACCTTCCCAACTCTTCCGCCAATATGAACGGGGGGAGATCAGTCGTGAGGATCTCCATGCTTCTCTGGCGCTTCACGCAAAGAGTCTCATCACGGAGATGGAGGAGGAAGTGAAGAATCCCAAAACCTCCTACCTGGAGCGCCTCCGGAACTTTGCGGCCGCTCGCAAACTCGTAAAAAAACACGGAAGTGCCCGTCTTCGGGAAGTCCTCGCCGCCCTCGGTGAGTTAGAAGAATTTCCTCCCGCGCAGATCCTTTGGAATGCGAGTCACAGCGATGTGCCGCTCCATTGTTACTTCCGCAGCCGGATTGAGCCCGTCTTCCGAATCACAAAACTGGATTTACAGCCCATGATCGTGAGTCTCGAAGTGGAATACGGTGCCCACGAGAGGTCAAAAACGACCCGCGAAGCGATCCTCTTTCAACGAAACGCCTCACTCGCTCTGGAACTCGTTGATCGCTATGAGAAATAGGGGGCGCTAGCTACTCCGTCAGCTTCAGATCCCGTTGTTCTTCGATGCGGGCAAAAGCGAGGATGGCGTCGGTGTCTTCCACATCCGCGACCTGCACTCCTTCCCGAATGAGTCCTTCGCAAATGTCTTCTGCGGCGATGCGGCCTTCTCCATCCTCCGGTTTTTTCACTACAAAAAGAAAGGCTTCGGGGAGACAACCGACCCGCTTGAGGCGATTCACTTTGGCGATCCACTCGTCTCCGTAGGTGTAGATCGGCGTGGGTGTGGGCCGATCTAAATTGAGTGGTTTGATGGCTTTTTCGGGGATCTCCGACCCTTTTGGCGTGTAAACGAGTGGAATCCCGACATGATAGGCGTCGGTTCCCACCCAGGAGGCTTCGCGGTAAATTCGACCGAGACGATTCGCCTGAAAGAGTCGGCGCAGATCACGGGTGAGTTGCTTCTCTTCGTAGTCTGGCTGGGAAAGATTGCGATGTTCCACAAATCGATCAAAGAGGCCCTCCACGGCGGAGTCCATGTCATTGGTGAGGCGTGTCCCGCTCGAGGCATAAAAAAACGGGGATCCCTGAGGGGCGGTCAGTTTTCGGAAAAAGTCGACTTCCCCTTCTCCCACGAACAGATCACTCTGTGAAGGATGATTTTTCGAGACTTGCCGGGCATCGTCGGTCCAGAGGTTCGTCTCGATCGAGAGAGCCGAGAGTTCCGTCTCGATGCGCCGCAACCCGCTGCGGTAGAGTGAAAGATCGAGCTCGGGGAAGCAAACCCGGATTCGTTTTGTTCGAAGCGGGGAAACGAGTTTGAAGGCGAGGTAACGACTTTTTGCCTCGATCGCGACAACACCGACATTTACGTACTCCCCGAGTTCCGGATAGGGGCGGAAACCGATTGCCGCGTAGTTCAAGATTAAGTTCATGAGAAGACTGGATCAGGGGAGAATCCCGTCGGCGGGGAGTTTCGGCTTGATAAGGCGGGAGGCGACATTTTGTCGGGTGAAGGAAAGGAGCGATTTTCTCGCAGGCCCTTTGATCCACTCCGCAGGCAGTTCCGCCCAGATGGTGTCGAGATTGTAAATGGCAGACTCAAATCGAGTTCGCCATTTCCGGAAAAAAGGCGGTTCGATGAAGGGGCGCACATCGGCAAAGACATGTTCTTTTTTAAAAGCAAGCGGATCAAACTCCCGGTCGAGGCAGCGGTCGTGATCGATGAGGAAGATTTGTTGCAGCACGGGATCCCAGAGTACATTGGGATCTCCGCCGATGCGGTCGAGTGATCGATCTGGATTCGCGACCCACCAATCGAAACAGAGGCAACGGATCTTTGTTTCTTCGTCGATACTGCGCAGGTGCGCAGACCGGATCTCGTCGGCGAAGGGGATGCGCTGTGATCCAAAAGCAATCCCCGGATGCAGCTCCGCTGCGCCTTCCACAACGGCGTGATCGACGAGTGCTTTCGGAATGTGAACCAATTTTAGCGGTGCCACGGGCAGTCCGCATTCTTCCGCGAGCCGGCTGATGACGTACTCTGTCACGAGGGCGTCCCGCGAGAGATTGTCCCTTTTTACGAAATACAAATGTCCGTCCGCCCCCTCACAGAAAAACGGGCGACTGGCCCCGTTGTCGGCCCTTCCACAGATACTGATGAGTTCGATTGCCATGCTCCTTTTCCGAATGACAAGCTAGACGGGACGGAGCCAAATCGGCAACCAAATCTTGTAGAAATTTGAAGGGTTGACGGCCTCTGTTGCGGGATCTCTTGCAAGTCGCTGATTCCGCCCGAAATTTCCGCGTATATTCTTCCGATGCTTGCCTTTGATCCCAAAACGGTCCGTGCTGATTTCCCCATCCTCTCACGGGAGGTCGCGGGAAAGCCACTTGTCTATCTCGACAACGGGGCCACCACGCAGAAACCTCAACGAGTGATCGACTCGATGACCCGCTTTTTCTCTTATGAAAACGCAAATATCCACCGGGGAGTCCATTATCTGAGTCGGGAAGCGACCGACGCCTACGAGACCTCCCGAGAATATTGCAAGGAGCGACTGCGTTTGCCCACTTCCCACGAACTGATTTTTGTCCGCGGTGCGACCGAAGGGATTAATCTGCTGACTCACTGTTTCGCCTCGAAGTTGGTGGAGGGTGACGAGATCCTTCTGACGATCATGGAGCACCATGCGAACTTCGTTCCCTGGCAAGTGCTCGCCGAATCGCGAGGGGTGAAACTGCATTTCGCGGGGGTGAAAGAAAACGGCGAACTGGATCTGGACCAGTGGAAGTCTCTTTTCACCCCAAAGACTCGTGTCGCGGCGTTCACCCACGTCTCCAACGTCCTGGGCACGATCAATCCCGTCGCCGAAATGACGGCGTTTGCGCGAGATCGCGAAGTTCTCACCCTCGTTGACGGCGCCCAGGCCTTGCCGCACGGTTCCGTGGATCTCACTGCAGTTGGAGCGGATTTTTATGTTTTCTCCGGACACAAAGTGTTTGCTCCAGACGGCATTGGCGTGCTCTGCGGGCCGAAGGAGTTCCTGAACTCGGCTCCTCCTTATCAGACCGGGGGCGACATGATCGAGCGTGTCGCGGTCTCGGGCACGACCTTTCGAGCGGTTCCAGAGCGTTTTGAGGCAGGCACGCCGAACATCTCGGGAGCGATCGGACTCGCCGAAGCCTTTCGCTACCTCAGCGAAATGGACCTAGCGGCGGCGGGTAGACATGAAGAGGAGCTCGCCGCTCACGCAACCGCAGGGTTGGAAAAAATCCCGGGAATTCGGATTTTTGGGAAAGCGCCCGGAAAGGTAGCGATCGTTTCTTTTCTCTATTCCGAGGCACATCCTCACGATATCGGGACCATCCTCGACACCGAAGGCGTCGCGATCCGGGTGGGCCATCACTGCGCCCAGCCACTCATGGATTTTCTGAAAGTCCCCGCAACCGCCCGTGCCTCCTTTGCGTTTTACAACAATCACGACGACGTCGAAACCTTCCTCCACGCAATGAAGAAAGTGGAACGTTTCTTTGGGTGATGCGTCCCACCCGAAATACTTGCTTTCCACCGGCCTTCGGGCAAGGTAGCGACCGTTTTATTTGATCCCTATGAGCGCCGAATCCCTCCAAATCCTCATCGACGGCCAGTTCTATCCGAAGTCCGAGGCAAAAATCTCTGTTTTTGATCATGGCCTGCTCTATGGCGATGGCGTTTTCGAAGGAATTCGATTTTATAATGACCGGGTTTTCCGCCTGGAGCAGCACATCGACAGACTATTTGATTCTGCGAAGGCTATTCATCTCACGATTCCGGCGACCCGTGCTGAGGTCTGTGAGATGACACTCGAGACGATTCGGAAAAATGATCTGCACGACGGTTACATTCGGCTCATCGTGACCCGCGGGGTGGGGGAACTGGGGCTCAGCCCCTATCGCTGCAAAGAGGCTTCCATCATCGTGATCGCTTCCACGATCTCTTTGTATCCAGAGGAAAAATACGAAAAAGGTCTCATTCTCGCCACCTGTGCGACTCGTCGCCCGACGCATGACTCGCTCTCTCCGGCAGTAAAGTCGCTGAACTACCTCAGTAACGTGATGGCCAAAGTCGAAGCGATGGCATCGGGAGCGGAAGAGGGAGTGATGCTGAACAGTGCCGGTTACGTGGCTGAATGCACTGGAGACAACATTTTCACCGTGAAAAACGGTGTCATCTATACTCCGACAGTGGGGTCCGGATCACTCTACGGGATCACTCGAAGTGTTGTCATGGAGTTGGCCCGGGAAGCGGGTTACGAACTTCACGAGATCGAAATGAGCCGTTACGACCTCTACACGGCGGACGAAGTGTTTCTCACCGGGACCGCTGCGGAAGTCGTTCCAGTCGCCGAGTATGACAAGCGCCTCATCGGATGTGGCGAACCGGGCCCGGTTTCCAAAAAACTCATCGCTGCTTTCAGAAATCTTGTACAAACCACAGGTACCCCGATTTACTAAACTGCTTTTCCGACGTAGTTTGTAGGTGAGTATCGATTCCGCTTGTTTCAACGGGATCGGGAAGACGGAAACCAATGAACTGCGACATCTGTCACACCAAAAAAGCGACGATTTTCTTCAGCCAGATGGTTGAAAGCAAACTTCAGAAGGTAAATTTGTGCAAAAATTGTGCGGATGACAAAGGCGTCACGGACCCAACGGGTTTTGCTCTCGCGGACATGCTGGAAGGGATGGGGGAACAAACTTGTTTGGAAACGAGCGGTCCCAAAGACGAGTTGATCTGCGGAAGCTGCGGATTTTCCCAAACGGATTTCAAAAAAACGGGCCGTTTCGGCTGCGCGGACTGTTATCACGTTTTCGATGAGGGCCTCGACGGTCTTCTTGAGGCCATGCACAAGCACACGCAACATGTCGGGAAGGCTCCGGCGAATTTCCCCGATCTTCCGGAAGTGGTGACGAATTCTTTCGTTGCGCCCCCGATGGAACCCAGTCCTTTTGACAGATTGAGCGAATTGAAACAAGCGCTGTCTAAATCTGTCGAGGACGAGGACTATGAAGAAGCCGCCCGACTACGCGATGCTATCTCTCAACTTGAAACCCAGCTCAGTGATTCCTGATTTCCCCGTTTGTTCCACCTCCTCCCGCCCCTGATGCGATTCTCCACCCTACTCAAAAAACCGGCTGAATGGATGCGGACTCCCGGTCCGGAAAGTGATATCGTGATGACGAGTCGCGTTCGTCTTGCGAGGAATCTTGTGGGTCATCCCTTCCCGGGTTGGGCAAAAAAGGAAGACCGACAGATCGTGATGGATACGGTCCGCCCTATCTTGGAGGAGTTGTCGGAGATGAAAGATTCCTTTTCGGAGGAAATGACAAAATTGTCCGCGATCGAGAAACAAGTCCTCGTCGAGCGTCACCTCATCAGCCGCGAACATGCGGCAAAAGGCCCCGGATGCGGGACTGTAATGAATCGTCGTCAGACGATCAGCGTGATGGTGAACGAGGAGGATCATCTTCGGATGCAGGCGATCCGGCCAGGATTGCAACTCCTCTCCGCCTTCCAGGCTCTCGATCAGATCGATAGCCAGTTGGAAAATGATCTGCCGTATGCGTTTGATCACCAATACGGCTACCTCACGGCCTGTCCGACAAATCTCGGAACCGGTATGAGAGCTTCGGCGATGTTGCATCTGCCGGGCTTGGTTCTCAGCGAGCAGATCACGCAGACGATTACGGGAGCCAATAAAATCGGCCTCGCAGTCCGCGGACTCTACGGAGAGGGAACCGAGGCACTTGCCAACCTCTTCCAGATTTCGAACCAGAACA
>JAGPCC010000039.1 GCA_018058245.1 Verrucomicrobiales bacterium | reverse complement strand
CTCCTGGACGGTCCTATCATTGACACTTTCGATCCCGACGTGGGCGTTTTCCGATTGCAGGAAGACTTTGCGTTGAAACGAAATGCAGTGTTTGTAATCCGTGCCCCACAAGGGTATTCCTGGAACATTCACCACAATCTTATCAGCGATTGCGCTCAGGCTCTAAAACTCGATGTTTTCGGGGGTGCTACCGCCGTGTTTTCGGACAATGTGATGACACGCAGTGCGGCTCCTGACGGGTCGGGAGAAATTCCCTCTGTAGTTCGCGGCAAATTTCGACAGACCAATAATGTGTATTCCGGAGTTCAAGAACCGGAGCCTGCCGTGGCGGAATGATTCGGCCCCACAGGGTATCAGAGCGTTTGGTGCGGTGAAATTTTCGAAGAATCGCTCTGTCCGTCTCATCTCAGAGCACGAGAACTGGATGGGATTGCTCCAAGCTTCCCTTTCCCCTGCGAGACCGAGGCAATCTCATCAAATTCGGGGTCGACCACGCCACCTTCTGACGAAGGCGGCTACGTATTGCTCTTCCTGAGTCCTGACAGTTTACTGGAAGAATGTAGCCGCGCTCGTCAGAGCGTGGTCAAAGTCACCAGGCCACCTTCTGACGAAGGCGGCTAGGGATTGCCCTTCCTGACGGACTTTACCCCGGCAGCAAAGAGCGCACCTGTTATCATGCGGGGCATGGGGGCGTTTTTCCGAGAATCTCCACGGTGGTTGCCTGTTTATAGCCGGCGATTTTTTCAAGCCCCGCCTCGCTCAGTTCGATGAGCCGGCGACGCGTCTGCGTTTCGCTTGCCGCAGTAATCGGATTGCGGCACAGGCAATAGCGCTCACCCTCTTTTTCAGGATCGCTGATCTCAATGATGTTTTTTTCATCAAAAAATTCGGGCTGGACAAGGTCGCGTTTGCGAAGATCGGCCAACTCGGGGTGAGTCAGCGCACTGATGGTGCGTAGCCCTTCAATCCCCCTCAAGACCTTGCGCCGCGCTGCGGTGAGCATTCCCCGGTCGCCCACAAAGATGACACTTTCCAGATCGTAACACTCGCGCAATTCCGCGACTTTGTCCTCCACGGTGGTCGCGTCATTGGTGTTGCCTTTGAACTCCGTCTCCTCCCCGAAAACGAATCCGGCAAGAGGCATGAAGTGGCCGCTTTGTGTTCGATATTCAGTTGCGGCGGGTGAGATGGCCGCGAATGATGAGGTGACGCTCTTTGTTCCTCCCATCCATGAAAACTACCGATATCCGCATCGTGGCCGTCCGCACCAGCTACGACAACAACCGATACCGCACCCCTATCAAATTTGGCGGGATCCCCCTCGACAAGGCGACCGTGCTCAATGTGGAGTGTGATGTTGTCACCGGCGACGGTCGGGTCGCGACGGGTTTCGGATCGATGCCACTGGCGAACACTTGGGCATTCCCCTCAAAAACACTTGTTTACGAGCAGACTCACGGAGCGATGATAGGCCTCGCAGAGCGATTTCGAACCGTCGCCGAAGGGTTTTCCGAAGCAGGGCATCCGATGGATCTCGGAACCGCCCTCGAAGAACTTTTTCTCGAAGAGACGAGCACTGTTGGGAAGACGCTTGAGCTGTCTGAGCCGATTCCGAAATTGGCGGCATTGGTTTCCGGCAGCGCCTTCGACGCCGCGATTCACGATGCTTACGGAAAGGTCCATGGCAAAAACTGCTACTCCTGCTATGGGCGGGATTTTCTGAATCGGGATGTTGGTTCCTATCTCGGTTCCGATTATGCCGGGGACTGGCTCGACGACTTTGTGCGGAAGGATCCAAAACCTCGCATGCCCCTGTATCACCTCGTCGGTGCGGTGGATCCGCTTGATCTTGGGGAGCTTACTTCCCCCGTCGTCGACGGACTCCCCGAGACTCTGGAGGAGTGGATTCACTTCAATGGACTCACTCATTTCAAGATCAAACTGAACGGAGATGATGTCTCCTGGGATTTGGAACGAATCATCAAAATCGACCGCATCGTCACCGAAACGCAGGGGCAGCGAGGAATTATGGATTGGCATTATTCTCTTGATTTCAACGAGCGTTGTCCCCATGTCGATTACCTCGTCGAAATGCTCCGTACCTTGCAGGAGCGTACCCCGGATGGGTTTGATCGCGTCCAGTATATCGAGCAACCCACTGCCCGTGATCTGAAGGCCTTCCCTGACAACCTCATGCATACGGCCGCGAAGCTCAAACCGATCGTGATTGATGAATCATTGACCGATCTGGAATCTCTCCTCCTTGCTCGAGAGATGGGTTATACGGGCGCGGCTTTGAAAGCCTGCAAGGGCCAGACTCAGTCGATGCTCATGGCGGTGGCGATTCAAAAACTCGGGATGTTTCTCTGTGTCCAGGACCTCACTTGTCCCGGCGCTTCCTTGATTCATTCCGCCGGCCTCGCCGCCCACATTCCCGGTGTCGCCGCCATCGAAGCCAATTCCCGGCAATACTGCCCGGCGGCAAACACCGTCTGGGAAGACCGCTTTCCGGGGATCTTCCGGGTGCGTGATGGCCTGCTCGATACCAGTTGTCTGACAGGGCTAGGTCTGGGTGCTGTTTGAGACATTCCAAAATTCGACGATCCAAAAATGAAACTCTGGCATGTCCCTCTGTTCTTGGGTTGGCTCGTCCTAAGCTCGTTGACGAGTGTGGCGATGGACCCAGCATTCGACACTCTGATCCCGTATTCAAGAGGGTTCGAAGCAGCAGGTGCCCCTGTTTTACTCAACCGATTTTTGATTTTCCTCACGACAAGGGATGCGGTGAAGCCGGTCCCTGAGGGCTATATCGCGTCCCACGAGCAGGGGTATGTGATTCGCCAGGAACGGCTCGAATCTCGATGGGCAACTCACCTCAAAAGCGGTCAATGCAACTCCGAAAGAGACGGCGAAACACTTGCTCTTTTCCATTTTGAGGGTGACGTAGTGTCAGAGGGATCACGAAAGGTGCAACCCGTGATCGACTCCGCCCAGTAGAAGAACCACTAGGAAACGTCTATGGATCTGCCCTTTTTCATTCGTGTTCTCTTGATCGGAAGTCTCTCAGCGAGCGTAGGATCGGCGGCTCCGCTCGATACAATCTGGCTCACCCATGCGACGAGCAGCCCTGAGAAAGTCGTCGTGAACTGGGAAACGGCGACTCCGGGCAACTCCGTAGTCGAATTCGGAAACAGCCCTGAACTCGGCATAACGGTGCGCTCTGAAGAGGCTATCACCTTGCATCAGGTCGAGATTCCTTTGGCGACAAGGGGAGGCATCTACTACTATCGGGTTCGCAGCGGGAACGAGGTTTCGGAGATTTCCCGTTTTCAAGGGTATCCGGAAGGGACGGTTGGCGATGAATTACGTGTCGCGATCGTGGGCGACTGGGGCGGTGGAGGGAAAGATGTCCGTTCCATCATTGCCGACAAAGTACACCTCCTGCTCTCGGCGGGCGACAATGTCGCGAATCTCCATGAAAAAGGAAAAGAGGGGATCAAAGCCTATAGCGCATTGATCCGGAACAATCGGGAACTCTTTCGCTCGACGCCATTTTTGCCCATTCTCGGCAATCATGATCGAGAGCTGACCCCGCGAGGTCCAAAACCGCCGGTTCATGCGGTCTACGATATTGAAGCGATTGCGTTTCGGGAGTTCTTCGCGCTACCCGGAGACGAGTGGAAGTGGTACTTCGATTTCCCCGAGTTCGACGCACGGTTCATCGCCCTTGATTTGAATCATATCACCGATTTTGGGACGACGTGGCAAACCTGTCACGATTGGACTCCGGGTTCTGTTCAATTCAAATGGTATGCCGAAACGATGGTCACCACGACGAGTGGTTTCGTATTTACTCTGATGAATGAGAAGCAGACCACGGTGGACGGGAGATCCAAAGGGGCGTGGCACGAACACTTCCGACGCGGCAGCGCTCTCATCACCGGCTTCGGGTATTTCGCTGATCGCGCGGAACTGACGGGAGGGCTTGCCTACTACAATACTTGTCTGAAAGGGAATGGGAGTCTCTATATTGATCCGAAATCTCAATTTCAGTCATCGGAAGACAACTATCTTCTCCTTACTTTCACTGCCGGAGCCTCGAAAATGAAAATCGAGTTCAAAAATTTGCAGGGAAAAGTGCTCGATACAACCGAACTTTCTACGAAGCGCTGAAGTCAGCGGAGCCGATTTCCTGCGGCAGCAAGGCGCGCTTGGTAAAGGGGGAAAGATTCCACACAAGGAAGGTTTTTTCGCATCCAACGTCCAATACACAACAATTCCTCCGGAGCAAGTTCTCCGCTGATCACGATCAACCTCTTTGTCAGGAACAACCAGAACTCATGAAAATCCCGAGTCACCTCCGCCGCGTCCTGCCGTGGTTCATCGTCGTCACTCTCGCCGGAGTTGCTATTTATCAATTGAAACTCGCCCCGACTCCGGTCATCGCGCACACGGTAAGCAAGGGGCTCATTGTCGGCGAGGTGATGGGAACGGGAACCTTGGAAGCCCGTGTAAAGACGACCATCAGCGCTCGCATTCAAGAGCGGCTCGCGGAAGTGCTCGTGGATCAGGGCGACAAGGTCACCGCAGGGCAGCTCCTCGCGCGGCTCGATGATGCGGAAATCAAGCAGCAGGTCGCCATCGCGGAAGCGACCCTTGCTGCGGCAAAACAAACGGTGGTGCGAGTGACTGCCGATCTGTCGAGATCGGAAGCTGTCTTGAAACAAGCCCAATTGGATAGCGAACGGCTCGTAGGGCTCGCGAGGACCAAGGCGGTTTCTCAATCCGATGCGGACAAAGCGATCGAGGCACTCCATGTTGCGGAGGCGGATTTGAAGCGATCCCATGCCGCCATCGCCGAAGCAGAAGGTCTGGCCCTGGTCGCGGAAAAAAGCCTCCTCTATCGGCGCGAGCAGATGGCTTTCACGGAGATTCATGCTCCCTATGATGGACTCATTGTCCGTCGAGATCGTGATCCGGGGGATATGCAAGTGCCAGGTGGTTCACTGATGAGTATCATCTCGCTCGATGAGATCTGGGTGAGCGCCTGGGTCGATGAAACGGCGATTCCCACCGTGCGCGCGGGGCAGCCAGCACGTATCGTTTTCCGCTCCGAGGGCGGCAAAAGTTATCCCGGGATCGTCTCCCGCCTCGGGCGCGAGACGGATCGTGAGACACGTGAGTTTCTCGTCGATGTTCGCGTGAATGAACTTCCTGAAAATTGGACCGTCGGGCAACGGGCGGAGGTCTACATCGAGACCGGGCGCGAGGCAGAGGCGATTGTGTTGCCGCAAGAGTTTCTGGTCTGGAAAGCGCAGCACGCAGGAGTTCTGGTTCCTGAAAGCGGCACCGCGCTCTGGCGGGAGGTGACGCTGGGCCCCCGTGGTCCGAAGTCGGTCGCGGTCGAGCAGGGACTGAGCGCGGGCGAGGTAGTCGTTCGACATCGGAATGCCCCACAAAAAGAACTGAACGAAGGCCAGCGCATCGCTCTGCCATGAACTTAGCCACTCGCGACATTCGGTACAATTTTGGCCGCTTTGTGTTCACGACAATTGGGATCGGTCTGCTCCTCATGATTGTCATGGGTATGGGCGGCATATACCGCGGACTCATCCACGAGGCGATCCTGTTAGTCGATCGAGTGGGGGCGGACTTGTGGGTCGTGCAAGGCAATACGCGCGGTCCCTTCGCGGAGATTTCGCGGATCCCAGGGAATCTGGAAAATCGGGTCCGTTCGGTGCAGGGTGTCGCTGGTGCAAGACGTTTTGTCTCTCACACGATCCAGCGAGAGCAATCGGGGAAAGCTCTGCGTATCGTGGTCGAGGGACTCGCGTGGCCCGAGGATCGTGGCGACTGGGTCCCGCTCCTCTCTGGCCGTAGTCTCCGTCAGGCACACTACGAAATGATCGCTGATGTCTCCTTGAATCTGGCTCTCGGAGAAAAAATCACCCTTGGCAAAGATCGTTATGAAGTTGTCGGTTTGACGAGTGGCATGGTCGGGACCAGCGGGGATGGCCTGGCCTTTTTCACGGTGAGCGATGCGTTGGCGATTCAATTCGATGTTCCCGGCGAAGCGGTGCGATTGGAGCGCGCGGCGCGTCGGGCCCGTGTCGAAAACAGCGAACTTGGTCGCTTACAACCCTTGTTGTTAGACCGGGCCGTCGGTTCCGCTCGGGGCATCCCTGCTCTCCCTGCGCCGCTCGTGAGCGCCGTCCTCGTCACGCTGCAACCCGGCGCAGATGTCTCTGCCGTGCGTGCCACGCTCGGCACTTGGCCGGACGTCACGGTGTACTCCACAAAGGAACAGAAGGACATGCTACTCGACGGGATGGTAGACAAAGCGCGGCGTCAGATAGGACTGTTCCGCGTCCTTCTCATCTTCATATCCACGATCATCATCGCATTGATCATCTACACTTTGACTCTGGATAAGATTCGCGACATTGCCTTGCTCAAGCTCATCGGCGCACGCAACCGTGTTATCGGGGGCCTCATCCTTCAGCAATCGCTGTTCATGGGGGCCTTTGGTTATGGACTCGCGTGGTTCCTCGGGCAATTTCTGTTTCCGCAGTTTCCACGACTCGTGCTCATCGTGCGGGAAGATCTCATTTCACTCGGATTCATTGTCCTCGCCATCTCCACACTCGCGAGTATGCTCGGCATCTGGAAAGCCATGAGCGTGGAACCCAACACCGTCCTTTCCGCATGACCGTTCCCGCCGTCGAAGTCGAGCATCTCCGCAAAGTGTATGGCAGCGGCCACACCGAAGTCGTGGCGATCCGCGATGCATCCGTGACCATCGCCCGTGGTGAGATTGTCGGCATGTTTGGCCCCAGCGGTTCCGGAAAATCGACTATTCTCACGGCGATGGCGTTGATCAATCCGCCAACATCAGGGAAGGTCATGATCGGTGGCAAACTCGTGCTTGATGGTCCCAAAGCACTCGTCGATCTGCGCGCGTTCCGTCGCCAGCATCTCGGTTTTGTGTTTCAAAAAGCGAATTTGATCCCGTTTCTCACGGCATTGGAAAACGTGCAGATCGCCCTCGAAGTCAATGACACCGCCCCGAAAGCAGCACGAAAGCGAGCCATGGAACTACTCGACTATTTGGGGGTCGGCGTCCGTGCAAATAACTTGCCGGTCGCGCTTTCCGGCGGAGAGCAACAACGCGTCGCCGTGGCGAGGGCGCTGGCAAATGATCCCAGTCTCATCCTCGCCGACGAACCAACCGCCGCGCTCGACAGCCAACGTGGACGCCAGGTCATGGAGCTCTTCGCGAAGGTCGCTCACGAGCGCAATGCTGGTGTCCTCGTCGTCACTCACGACCACCGCACTCTCGATGTCTTTGACCGCATCGTGGATGTGGAAGACGGCATGATCCGAGAGAGGGAGATTGCTGCATCAGAACAATGAAATTGGTTTGGCAGTGTTCGGATCTGTTGCCGCCGCAACCTCCTCAAAGACAATTTTTTCTCCCCCGTGTGGCCATCGTCTGAAGCACTGTATCAAGTACAAGATCGAGGTGTTTGCCGAGGTCGTCGGCCAGAAAGCGGAGAACAAAAAATCCGTGACTTTGAAGTAAGGCGTCCTTGCGACGGTCGCGACGATAGGCCTTGGCATCGCCAAGATGCTGAGCGCCGTCGATCTCAATCACGAGCTCGGTTGTTGCGCACAACAGATCGACTTCCATCTGACCGCAATCGTCAAATGGGATCGGATATACGCCCGCGATCAGATCGCAGGGGGTAGACCTCCTCTCGTCCTCGAAAACGCGAGCGGAACAGGGCGATTTTCTCCTCTGGCGGTGAACGGTTCGTGACACCCAGAGCTGTCATAGGCAATCCTCTCCCACCCGGAAACGTCACGCCAGCACGTCCCGGATGACCTGACCATGTACGTTTGTCAGGCGACGCTCTAGTCCATTGTGGTAAAAACTGAGCCGCTCGTGATCGAGCCCCATGAGATGGAGAATCGTGGCATTGAAGTCATAGACTTCCACGGGATCAACGACCGCCTTCGCTCCGAACTCGTCGCTTTGCCCGTAGCTGAATCCCTTTTTCACTCCGGCTCCGGCGAGGAAGCAGGTAAATGCGTCAGGATTGTGATCGCGACCTGTTCCATTGCCTTGAAGGAAAGGCATCCGTCCGAACTCCGTCGCCCAGACGATGAGCGTGTTTTCCAGCAACCCTCGTCGTTTCATGTCGCGGATGAGAGCGGCGGTGGGTTGGTCCATGATCTCGGCCTGCATCGCGTGAGTCTCGAGAATGTCCGAGTGGGAGTCCCAGTTGGTGATACCGTTTCCTCCCGAGGGGTCGCTGCCATTAAATAGCTGGACGACGCGAACTCCCTTTTCGATGAGACGCCGGGCAAGGATGCAGTTTTTGGCATACTCCCGCTTCAGCTCCGTGCCGGTATCGGTGCCGTACTCCTTGTGAATGGATTGTGGTTCGGCCGAAAGGTCCATCATTCCCGGAACCGAGAGTTGCATCTGGCCCGCGAGTTCGTAGCTGGCAATCCGTGCCGCGAGATCGGCGTCCCCGGGAAATTGTTCGAGGTGTTTTCCGTTGAGACGTTTTAGCAGATCGATCGTGGCTTTGTCATCACCTGCGGAGTAGTTCGTGGGTCGACCGAGATTTGCCGGAGGATTTTTTGCATTGAAATCCGTTCCTTGAAAGGCGGCTGGCAGGAAACCGTTGCCAAAATTGTTTTTTCCCGAGCGAGCGAGGCCGCGCGGATCGTTGATCGCAACGAACGCGGGAAGGTCCTGACATTCAGACCCAAGGGCGTAGGTGACCCAGGCACCGAAAGACGGGAAGCCCTCCATCGTAAATCCGGTGTTGATAAAGTTTTCGCCCTGCGGGTGAGCGCTCGTCTGAGTGTGCAAGGAATGAATGAAACAGAAGTCATCCGCAAGCGCTCCTAGATTGGGCAGCAATTCGGATGTCATCTTGCCGCTCTCACCGCGAGGTTTGAAATCCCAAAACGGTTTCGCTATGTTTCCGGTCGTGCCCTCAAACGTGACTGCCGGAATACCGGGCGGTTTCTGGCCGTGATACTTTGCGAGGTCGGGTTTGTAGTCAAACGTGTCGACGTGGCTGACCGCTCCCGGACAGTAGATCACCAGCACCTGTTTTGCGGCGGTTTGAAAATGCCCCGCTCTCGGTAGGTAGGGATCTTCAGGATTGATGTCCGGTCGAACCGGGATCTTTCCACTGAACGAGGCGGTATCTTCCGCCGCTGAAAGAAGTTGTGCGAGTCCCAGCCCGCCGAGAGTAAAGGCGGTGTCTTTCATGAATCCACGGCGATTCAGGAGCTTGCGACCGTGGAGCGTAATGTGTTCGGCGTTGTTCATCTTTCACTTCATTACTGCCGCTCCCGTAAAATCTAACGCGGTTTTCTGATGGGGATTGAAATCATTTCGGCGGAAACGGGTCAGTCGTAATCCGCTAGGCGGGATCGAGGAGAATTGGATAATAACCGACTGAATTGGACTGGGAAATGGACTTTTTCTGAGCGAAACTCCATTCGTGCGCTTCGATTTGCCAGATTCCATCCCCATCTCGGCCGAGATATTGCGGCTCGTCAGTGAGACCGACGAGTTCAAGGGACACACTGGCGCACCTGGCAGTCGCTCACACCGGAACGACTCCTTGGACTCCGCCGGGTCGCCACGATCGAGAGCATCGGTTCGTCCACACGGATCGAGGGATCGCGTCTCAGTGACCGAGAGATCGAGACGTTACTCGGGCGGCTCGAGAACCAGTCTTTCGCGACGCGGGACGAGCAAGAGGTCGCGGGCTACGCCTATGTGATGGAGCAGGTCTTTGCCCACGCCGGGTAGATCCCGCTTACCGCGAACATGCTCAGACAGCTCCACCGGGTTCTTCTGCAATACAGCACCAAGGACGAACGTCATCGCGGGGAGTGGAAAAGCCTGCCGAACCACGCCTCCGCCTTCGATGCCGATGGACGCGAGCTAGGGATCGTCTTCGAGGCCTCCAGTCCCTTTGATGCTCCCGCACATATGGACATCCTGCTCGACTGGCATCGCCGGGCCGAGGTGGACACCGGATTGCACGCGCTGTTGCGTATCGGCATTTTCACCGTGGTCTTCCTCGCCGTGCATCCCTTTCAGGACGGCAATGGACGTCTCTCCCGTATTCTCATCACTCTCCTGTTGCTCCGCGCCGGATACGGGCATGTGCCCTACAGTTCTCTGGAGAGCATCATCGAGCCAAACAAGGAGGCCTACTGCCTTGCGCTCCGTCGCACCCAGACGACCTGGCGGGAAGGATCCGCCGACTGGCCTGCGTGGCTGCTGTTCTTCCTCCGCAGCATCCGCCAGCAGATCACCCGACTCCAGCAACGCCTCGATGCCCATCGTCCGCAACTATCTCCGCTCGCCCGAGATCTGGTGGCATTGTTTGAGACTCACGAGACCCTAACGAATGCTCAATCCACCGAACTCACCAGCGCGAACCGCGCTTGTTGATAAAGCTCGTCGGGCAGGTGGATCAGAATGCGCACCATCACCTTGAAATATACATCCTTATACCAGGGGTGAAATTCCGGAACTTCGAATATCGGCTAATTTTTCAGCATACCCCGCAACCGCAGGGCCAGCGCCTCGACCACCTCGGGATTCTCTGCCGCCACGTTCACCGTTTCCGACGGATCGGTTTTGTGATCGAAGAGTTCGACAGAGACGGGCTCGGCCGCCAGATCACGCGAATCAAGCCAGGTGACGAATCGATATCGATCTGTGCGAAGACTGTAGCCCATGAGGTGATTCTCGAACAAATCGCGATCCCACCGCTCTCCTTGCTGCTCGATGATGCGGCCTTCGACTTCCTCGATGAGGGGGCCGAAAAAGGTTTCCCGCATCGCGGGGGAAAGCGGATTGGCGGCCCACTCGCGCAGGGCGGGACTGGGGAATTGGCTCAGAGCGGTTTCTTTCCAAGAGAGGTCAGGATGATCCAGAAGCGGCGCAAAACTCTTTCCGGCGACGTGGTCCGGAGTCGGGATGCCGGCGAGTTCGCAGAGCGTGGGATAGATGTCCACCAGTTCCACGAGAGCATTGCTTCCCTCGCCGCGAGCCTTCATTCCCGGAGCCGATAGGATCAGAGGCACCCGCGTCGCGATCTCGTAGTTTGTCGCTTTTCCCCAAATGCCCATTTCGCCGAGATGCCAGCCGTGATCGCCCCAGACGATGATGATGGTATTGTCCGCGACACCGGCTTCCTCCAGGGCGGCCGTCATTTTTCCGACGAGGGCATCGACGTAACTCACACTCGCATAATAGGCATGGAGGAGAGTTCGCGAGAGGTCGTCACCCATCGGTCCGATCTTCGGAATGTTGGCGCGCACCCGCAACTCGAAGGAGGGGTGCAGCCCGATCCGGGCCCCGTTCTTTGGCCCCGTGACTTGCGTCGGCAGCACGATCTTTTCCCGGTCGTAGAGGTCCCAGTATTTCTTCGGCGCGACCCAGCTGAGGTGGGGCAGCTTGAAGCCGAGGGCGAGGAAAAAGGGTTTTTTGTCAGGACCGACGAGACCCTTCAGCGTCGTGATCGCAACCTCAGTGTTGTAGCCGTCGATGTAGGCCTGGTCGGGCACGTCGTAGCATTCGTAGGCCGGTCCACTGGCGAGACCTTGCCTGGAAGCCTCTCCGTATTTTTCGAACATCTCCTTTTGTTGCTGCTGGTGCAGGGCATGATTCGCGGGATCAGCGAAAGTGTAGTTCGGCTTCTTGAAGGGAGTCTCCTTCTCCGCGGGTTTCCGGCTCCAGGACTGCGGATCATCGCCGGGTCGATGAAAGATCTTCCCGGTGGAGACGGTTTCGTATCCGTTCGCCTTGAAGTGCTGTGGCAGGGTGATGACATCCGGATTGAGGTCGCGGAACTCGACATAGTTGTGCGTGATGCCGGTCTGGTCGGGCCGCAAACCAGAGAGAAGGCTGGCCCGTGAAGGTGAGCAGATCGCCTGCTGGCAGTATGCTCGGTCGAAGCGCAGGCCGGTGGACGCGAGCTTGTCGAGGTTTGGTGAAAGGACGGCGGGCGATCCGTAGCAGCCCAGTTCAGGACGCAGATCATCAACCGCGATGAAGAGGATGTTGGGACGGTCGGCGGCGGTGGCGAGGGTACCGGAGGCCCAGGCGATGAGGGCGAGAAGCGAAAGTAGTAGGGGATTCATGACAGGGAAGGGGGGTATCCAACACATCACTGCCGCCAACTCGGAGATCTAACGGACAGAATTCGCCCCGCCACAACCGTCGCTCTTCAGACGATGTCAAGAAACCGCGCTGCCCAGGCGGGCACGTAACACAGTCCGTGTTATCCTCGCATGATCTTCTACCTTCATCGTTCGTTCCACGATCATTTCGGATCTCTCGTTCAATTCCATTTCAAAGAACTCTGCGCCTCTGCGCGAGACAATTGCTACCTCACGGCAAAAAAGCATATTCGTTCGAATTGATCAAGCTACGGCAGACAAATTTGAGCGGGACGCCGTCGCACGCGGCCAGCTCATCGGCATCCGGTTCGCGTGTCAGCAACAATTCAAAAACCCGTTGCACTTGAGCTTTCGAATCGTTGCCGATCTCCTGGACCACCCGATCCACGACGAATTGCGATTGCTCAACGACGAAGGGACTGTTCATCAAATTGAGCGCCTGCAAGGGAGTTGTCGAGACCGGGCGTTTGGGGGCTACTTGGCCACAATCTGGGAAATCAAAGGCGGTGAAAATGTGATCATCGACCCTGCGCATTCTTTCCTGATAGATCATGCGCCGCCAGGTAGCGGGTCCGTGATTGTCGATCACTTCCCATTGTGCGTAGGTTTTTTTCACATTGTGAATGCGGAAACTACGCCCACCCAGTTTCGGATCCAGTTTTCCCGAAGCCTGGAGAATGCCGTCACGAATCACCTCTGCTTCGGCCCGACGGGGCGGATATCGCCAGAGCAAGGCGGAACCGGTGTCGGTTTTCATGCTGACTTCGTTCGGATGGCTGGATCGGCGAAAGGCGTCCGACATCACGAGCGTCCGTATCATTCCTTTCATGGACCAGGGAACTGTTTTGGAATCGGTGGGGGAAACGAATTCCGCAGCGAGCCATTCAAGCAGTTCGGGGTGCGAAGGCGGCGCGCCGGCGAATCCAAAATCACTTCCGGTCGGCACGATTCCCGCACCGAAAATGTGGTGCCAAATTCGGTTTACGATGACCCGTGCGGTAAGTGGATTCTCCGGTCGGGTCACCCAGGCCGCAAATTCCAGGCGACGTTTTGCTTCGGGAGTCGCCGAGTCAAGGTCGAGATCCCCGTGCAGCACCTCCAATGCCGCCGGTGCAACTTCGTTTCGAGGATTCTCAGGGCTGCCCCGGTGAAAGACATGTGTCACCGGTGGTTTTTCGAATCGACCGATGAAGCTGTGACGGGGACCTTCCTCGCTGATCACTCCGATCAATTGATGCAGGTGCATGGAGGCCTTCTTCAAAGCTGGATTCTGTTTCAGCAACTCGCGCGCCCAGCTGGTTTTTCCGGTTTCTTTCCAGCTTCCATCCGGCTGCAGGGCGGAGATGCGGTAGCCGGGAAATCCATTCCCGCCCTTCTGTTCGAGGTAGTCCGTCTCGAAGTAGTATTCGCGATTGCTGCTGAAGCGGAAGCGGTTGACGTCTTTCTCCTCCGGAAAGCGAATCTCAACCCAGGGTTTCTCCTTGCTGCCTTCGGGGGCCTTTGACTTCCACCCCATTGTGCCGAATTCTCCATCATTTGCCGACTGCACCGGACTGCCGCGCTGGGCCATTTTTTCGTCTTCGACCAGCTTTGTTCCGGTCGAGTCCAGAGCGAGATTTTCGTTGTAGTCGGCAGATCCGAAAATTTGCAATTCGTCGATGTAGACCGCAGGTCGTTCGAATTCAATTCGCAAAGCGGTGGTTTTTGTGGCTGGAAATTGCAGTTCCGTGAATCCTCCCCAATCCTCTTCCCATTGGCCCGCGCCCTCACGGAGTGCGGAACGCTCTTTGTTCATCTCCTTGCGAAGTTCCGTTGCCCGTTGCTGGCGCGGGTGATTCTCAGACAATTCCGGATACCGGCCTCCGAACTCGACTCCCTGAAAAACGGCGGTCATGGCGTAGTAATCCTGGATCGAAATCGGATCGAATTTGTGATTGTGGCAGCGTGCGCAACCGACGGTCACTCCGAGAATGGACGCTCCGACGGTCTGCATGATCTCGTCCATGCGGTCTGCACGGGCTTGACGAATCGCTGTCGGCTCTCGCCCCACTGTCGCGGCGGGAACATGCGGCCCAGCCACGAGGAAGCCGGTGGCCTCGCCAGCGCCGAGCTGATCGCCCGCGATCTGTTCTTTGATGAATTGATCGTAGGGAAGATCTTCGTTGAAAGCACGAATGACGTAGTCCCGGTAGACCCAAGCGTTTTTCCGATAGAGATTCGCCTCGGACCCGTTTGTTTCGGCCCACCGGATCACATCGAGCCAGTGCTGTCCCCAGCGCTCGCCAAAGTGAGGCGAAGCGAGCAGTTCATCGATGAGGGTGGCGTAGGCCATTTCGAGATCGGTTTGCGCTTGTTGGAGGAAGGACTCAACCCTCTCTGGTGTCGGAGGTAACCCTGTTAGAATGATCGCAGCACGTCGGATGAGAGACCTTGGCTCGGTGGCGGGATTCGGGGTGAGACCCGCTTCAGAGAGTTTTGCATTAAGAAACGCATCAACCGGGCTCTTTCCTGTTTTGGGCACCTCCGGGCGTATCACGGGCTGGAAGGACCACAGCTCGGTCGTTTCCTGGTGCTCGGTGTCCATTTGTCCGGGCCAATCGGCTCCCTCGGTGATCCATTTTTCCAACAGGGCAACCTGCTCTTTTGTCATGGGATCACCTTTGGGTGGCATCCTCTTGTCTGGATCGCTCTCGGTGATGACTTCGATGAGGTAACTCCCTTTCGGATCGCCCGGAACGAGGGAGGATAGTCCCGAGTCTCCGCCTTTGAGCAGGATCGCCCGTCGATCCACACGCAGTTCGGATTTCTGTTTGTCAGGACCGTGGCAGTCGAGACAGTTCTCTTCCAAAAGAGGAAGAATCTCGGCCTCAAAATCGACCGGAGCCGCCCTTCCTGAAAGGTAAGGAAGGCAACAAAACAGGAGCACACACCCCGAACGGTGGAGGGGGAAAAATCGGAATCTCATCATGCTACTACTGCTCCTGGCGGGGAAATCTAACGTAGCGTGATGACATATTTGCATGAAAATGTGATCGGATCATGGCTTCCGGCCCGCTCGGCTCGTTTCAAATAGGTCAGCGATTTCCTCTGGCGAGAGTGCTGCCCGGAAGATTGCGAGTTCGTCCATTCTGCCATTGAGATTTCGGATTGCAAACCAGGGATCCTGGCGAAAGGGGAGTCCCCAGTTGCCAATTTCGGCGTTTCCAATTCGCAGGGTTTGGATGAGGAATCGATCTTCGATTTCCTGAGAGGAGATTTCCCTGCCATTGACATAATGTGATACCGTCCGACCGGTCGGGTCAAAGACAGAGGCGAGGTGGAGCCATTGACCACTCATGGAGAGATCCCACATCGGGGGGGAGTAGTAGACACGGTGAAAGCCGGCGTCATTCGGGGCTCCCGGATTCGGTTTGGTGTCATCGACCATCACAGAAAGCATCATGCTCCCGTCGTTGCGAATCTGCCAGTGCGGTTCACCTGTCTCGTATCCGTCTCCCATGAAGAGGGCGTTGTACTGGCGATCGAGGCTGTCGATTCGCACCCAGCAGGCAAAGGTGAAGGCCGAAAATTCGCCGGGGATGTTGACCCGAACCCGGGAACCGGGGCGATGGAACTCCAGGGCCGATTTGAATCCGGGCCAGCGTCCGTCAACAGGCTCGGCCATGACGATCGATCCATCAAACTCCGGATTTCGTGGGACGGTGAGATTTGGAATGAGGGTGTTTCCCGGATTCCTGTCAAAGACGTAGTAGGCAATGATACGTTTGTCCCAGGAGAGCCTCTCGCGATGCTTCTGCCACTGATCGAAATCAGCGCGTAGTTCTTCCTTTGCTCTTGATCCGAATCGGGTCACATCCGGGAAGGCGGTTTCCCCGCTTTTCGCCGGGAGAGTGGTCCCATTCTCCGGTAGGTTGAGTGCATTTCCTTTGATTAGAATCTTTTCGTCTTCGTTCTGATGCGTCAACGCGATTTCACCATCGAGAACTTCGACATGGCCCTTCCCGTCACGGACGATGAGTCCGAACTCTGTTCCGAGATCCACAATTTCGGTCGAGGGTGCCTGCAACTTGAACCCCCTCGCGGCGGGGGGAACCTGCATACGCACCGATCCTTCTTTGCAGGATGCCTCCCATGCGGATTGCACAGAGATCTCGGCGGGGCCTTCGATCGTCATGGTGGCACCGGAAAAAAACTGGATTTCCGCAGTGCCCGACGCAAGACGAATCACTTCGCTTCCAAGGGTGTCGCCTTCCCGATGAACCGCTCCGGGATCCTTCCATTCCACGTCAAAAAGTTTCCCGATCACCGCAAATCCCTCGGCAAGAGATTCGCTGTTCCCGGAACCGGCGATACCGTGAGGGGACCGGTTCCCGGATTCAGTTTGCCAGTAGATCAATCCCAAACCGAGGAAAAACGCAAGGCTTGCCGCGAAAGCAACCGGGAGGAGGAAAGTTGCTATCTTGCGGGGTTGCGGGGATAGACCTGTGGGAGAGTCGGATGCGGATTGCGCTTCCAACCAGGCATTTCCCCCGGTTTGGGAAAGTGATTCAAGGGATGCTTCCCCCTCATTTTGCAGGGAATTATCGAGTGCAAGGTAGCGGCGCATCACAGCCCGCAGGGTCGGCTTTTCCAGCATTTGATTCTGAAGCGCTTCGAATGCCTCCGGCTCGATTGTTCCATCGACATAGGCATCGATCCAATCCTGCTCCACGGGGGAGAGATCCTGCAAGCGTGTGGTATCCCTCATGCGTTCTCCGGTTGCTGGGTTTTTCCATCGACACATTCCATGAGCTGATGACGCAGTCTTTTCAACCGCATATAGAAGGACGCCGCACTCGATCCTGCCTCTTCGGCGAGTTCCTTGACCTTCACTCCTGGGGTATAAGCGAGAGTGATAAAACGGCGCTGCTTTTCGGGCATGGATTCAAGGCAGGTCGCAAGCGCGTCGTGCTCTTGGCGGCGGTGATCGAGCTCTTCGATTCCTTCGTCGGCCATCAGTTCGAGGACATCCTCTCGAAAGACCAGGCGATCCCGCGCCATCTTCCGCCGGTAAGCAAGCGCCTCGAAACGGGCGATGACACAAGCCCATTTCATGAAATTTGTTTCCGGGTCGTATTGATCGAACTTCCGCCAGATGACGATGGCCGTTTGTTGTAGGACGTCATCCGCATCCGTCCAGGTAGGCAGAAGGGAGCGGATAAACCGGCGGAGATCGGGTTCAAAGTGGGCAAAACGCGCCACAAAGGTTTCGTAGCGTTTGTCCTCGGGCGACGGTTGGATGGTTTCCTGCGGGGCGTGCATGGGCTTCGACTTTACTACTGCCGACGAACAGAAAATCTAACGCGAAATTTCTTATGAGAAGTCCATCGCAAACGAAAAAGACGATTTGCTCGCAAAGAAGAGGGCAGCAGCCCTGGGAAATCCGTGAAATTTTGACCGGGATTTTTCACGAAAGACGTCCATTGCTTTCCCTCGCGGATCGGGCAATGATGCGGGATGATTTTGAGGATTTTCTCGGCACTCTCTCTTAGTTTGACCCTTGCTCTTGCAGCAGATCCGGGTTCACAAAAAACCTATCCGAAAGCTCCCTGGGGAGACTGGGTGGAAGCCGATTTTCCGTTCTTTTCCTCTGTCCTTGACGCCCGCCGGGAAGGGGTGGGGGAGAAGAACCTGACTCCCCGTGGATTGATCTTGAAGCTGGATCGGGAATGTTGGGTGTGTTTTGACACCGATTTGTTGCGGGTCGCGGCCGTCTGGAATGGAAAAGGGGTCACCGACAAAGCGCTCGCGCCCGGTTCCTATCACGATCCAGGCCGGAAAACGCCGGGCGGGCAGTTCCCGGCACCGCAACCGGATGGAAAACTCTGGGTGGGGAACGGAATCTTCCCCGGCTGGCAGCAGGGTAAGGAATTTCAAACGGGGGACCCTCGTGAGCCTGCCCCCAGTGTCGAGGAAGTCGGGCGAGGGCCCATCGCCGCCGCCGCAGGTCGATTTGAGGCGATCCGCTTGGTCGGAGACAGTGTCGTCCTCGAATACACCGTCTACGGATCAAAAGTCCGCGAATCGTGGAGGGCGACGGAGCGGGAGGGAAAGACGGTGATCGAGCGTCATCTCACGGTTGGTGCGACAAAGGAGCCTCTCCTCCTGGCGCTCGGCGCGAGAATGAACGGACCTGCCCAAGAAATTGAGACCGGAGTCACGGTCACGGGGGCGGCCACTCTGATGGACGACGAAGCTCTCTGGATCGCCGCAGTGCCGGCACATGACGCGGAAGTGTCGTTCTGCGTATCGATGTGTGACGAACAGGATGCTCCCGCCGTTTCGCCCGAGGTGATCGGAGAGATGAGTCCGAAATCACGGTGGCCTCAGGAGGCGGAATCGAAAATCAGGCCTTCGACAGGAAAGGATGCTTACGTCATCGACCAAGTCGAGCTTCCCGCGAATAATCCCTGGAAGCGTGCTATCCGAATCAGCGATATTCAGTTTTTCGAGAATGGCACGGGTGTCGGCGTGACGATCGACGGGGATGTCTGGATGATACGCGGTCTGAACGGTGACGGACCAGTGAAATGGAAACGATTTGCTTCCGGGCTTCACGAACCCATGACCTGTGCGATTCGCGAGGGTGGTATCTATGTGTTTGACCGCAATGGGATCTGGCATCTCATCGACACGAACGACGATGGTGAGGCCGATCTCCATGAACTTTTCTCCAATGCCTTTGCCCAGACTGCGGACATGCGCGAGTTCCCCAGCACCCTGCGACTTGCTCCGAAGGGGGAGTTTATCATCGCAAAAGGCGGGCAGGAGGCAACCACGATCGGAAAAAACAATGGCAGTGTCCTGCGGATCTCCGCAGATGGGAAAAAGGCGGAAGTGTTAGGCTACGGGTTTCGTCAGCCGAATGCCGGGGTGAATCTCCGCACCGGACTGGTGACCTCCAGCGATCAGGAAGGGCAATACATTCCAAGCACCCCGCTTCATATCGTAAAGGATCATCAGTTCTACGGTTTTCTGAGCGACAAACTGCCGCGCGAGAAATACCCAGCGCCGATTGCGGAGCCTCTCACCTGGATGCCCCACGCAGTCAATTCCTCCGCCGTTTCGCAGGTGTGGCTCTTTGACGCAAAGATGGGGGCGCTCAATGACACGATGGTACAGATCTGTTTTAACAAACCGGAGTTGCTCAGTGTCATTCTGAATGAGCGCGGCAGTCGCCCGCAGGCGGCGGTGGTGAGTATCACGAGTGATTTCGCTACACCACCGCTCAATGGGAGCGTCAATCCCGTCGACGGACAGCTCTACCTTGCCGGTTTTCAGGTGATCGGATGGGGGAATACCTTAGACACACTATCCGGGCTCAGCCGGGTTCGTTACACGGGATTGCCATCGCCCCTTCCTCGTGAAATCGTGACGATGGAGAATGGTGTTCTCCTTCGATTTTCGACTCCTCTCGATCCTGACAAAGCCGCCGATCCTGCCAGTTATTCGCTCGGGACGTGGAGTTATAAACGGGCTTATACCTATGGGTCCGGCCAGTACAAAGCCGACGGCACCAACGGGGTCGACTGGCTCACTCCCAGCAGTGCCTACCTCAGCAAGGATCGTCTCGCTGTATTCATCGGAGTTCCGGAAATGAAAACGGCCATGCAAATGCGGATTGGTTGGTCCATCAACAGTGCAGAGGGGACCGCCATCTCCGGAAATGCCTATACGACTCCGTACGAATTGCTCCGTTTTGAACCAGAGAACGAGGGTTTTGGTGAAATCACGGTGGATATGACTCCGAGGGAGGCTGCGACACAGGAAAGTGGCCCCGTTACCGTCGAAGAAGGCTTCCGACTTTCGCAAATGTTAGGCTGTGTTGCCTGTCATTCCGTGAAGGATCAGGATTTGTTCAAGATTGGACCAAAATGGAACAGTCTCTACGGAGCCGAGCGTCCCTATGTCGATGAGCAGAAAAAGAAAGGCACAATCATAGCCGACGAAGATTATTTACGTGAATCCATTCTGCAGCCTGCGGCAAAGCGGCATCCTGACTTTGCGAAGAGTGAATACGCCATGCCCAGCTACGCCGGGGTTGTGACGGATTCCCAGTTGGAATCGCTGGTTCTTTATATCAAGTCACTGAAGTAGAAAACCTGTTTCGTTACCGCGATATCCGGGGGTGTTTTTCTTCAGGGTGCTCGCCAAGAGCTTCCATTTCAGCGTCGGTTAGGGCTCTGTCGAAAATGGCAAGTCCTCCGATTCGACCGCCGAAAAAATTTCCCCAGCTTCCTCCGCGATGGACGGCTCCCACAGTGAAGTCTCCGCCCGACTCGCCGCCGTCAAAGAGACCGTCGGGATAGGGAAAGGGATTGTAGTGCTCCAGCACATCGAGTTTTCCATCGACGTAGACCCGGGAAGCCTCCCCGTCATAGGTCATGGCGAGAAATTGCCAGGAATTCATCGGAATCTCACTGCCACCGCTCGAATACGTAATGCAGAAGTCCTCTCCCGGTGTTGGTCCTCCTACCGCCGAAACATGACCATGGATCCGGTTGGCGAGCGGATATCGTTTCATCTCGTCGGCGCGGGTTCCACGAGGCGCATTCAAAAACAAACAATACTGTCTTTTCTTCCGGGTTTCGTCCCAGACGCCGGCGATTGCCTGCCAGGAGGACTTGTCTTCACGCATCACCCACGCAGCGACTGTCACCTGTGCGTCCTTACCATGCAGGTTCAACGGTCCGATCTTGGCGCGGGGTATCATGAACCATTGCCCCCGTTTGATGCGCGCTGAATACGCTCCAAAGGGACCGCCTTCGCATCGCTCGATTTCTCCCGATTTCTCCAAAAGTGCCAGAGGCTCCGATCCCCGTGAGGTTCGAGGCTGACCGGACAGTTCTTGAAAGTCCCAGAAGGCAACGAGCCCAGGTAAGGATTCGATTTCGGAAGCGGTCGGAAACCGGGGGGCAGACTTGGTGGCTGTTGGCCATTCAAGCACCTGATGATCCTTTACGAGATGGCTCTGCAAAGTCGGATAATCCACCTCCTGCATCGCAATTCCTGCGTCCAGCGCCAATACTGCGGCAGTTGCGGCACTCTGACTGGTGATCATCAGGACGGGCTCCATGCGTAAACTCGCGAAGGCAGAGTGGCTCGCGCTGAGAGCAAAGGTGACGGCAAGATTCTCACACTCCTCCCGTTTCGGAATGATCGCATCATAGCCAATTCCATAGGGAGGCGCCCCGCCACGACCTCCGGCGACTTTGCCTTCTCTAGTTACGACTCCGTCTTTCACAATGCGACGTATCTCGTGGATGTCAGTTCCGTAACTTCCAAGACCGATGGATTTTTCCGCCGGAGATCTGCCGAAAGTATGATCTTCTGTCAGGACGAGATCGCTCACCATTCGTCGTGCTTCTCGAATATAGAGCTGGTGCGGCCATCCTCCGGTGTCGGTGAATTCGTCTTTGGGCAACCCGAAGCGTTGCATGTCCTTTCGGACGCTCTCAGGCACCCGTGGATCGCTTGCAAGAAAATGAAGGAGACCGCGGTGGTAGTTCTCGTGTTCTTTTGCGATCTTCTCCCGTTCGTCATAATTCGCTTCGGGCCAAGCGTGCGAAGCGCCGGGGAGATTGCCTCCGAAAGTGGCAGTATTAAAATCCCATTTTTGATTTGGGAGCGCATCCTGTTTGGAGAACCAGCGCAGATCCATCTTGTCGCCGTTGGCGAGACAGGCTTCGATGAAGCGCACGACTAGCTCGTAGCGTTTCGGATCGTAGTCTGCAGGTGGTTTGATCGGGAGCTGATTTTCGGGATTGGTGGTAAGGCAGAGGCGATAGCAATAGGCCTGCACTCCGGGAGCTGTTTCCCCCTGAAAGCCGGGATCACCCTCACTGACCAATGGTAAAAGTCCGCTCAAAGGTTCCCCTCTCACGACATAGGGATCGAGGGGGAAATCGCGATCCCAGACGCCCTGACCGCCGGGAACGCGACCATTTTCACCAGGCAAAAGATGACCGGTCCTTGGCTGATACTTTTCGGTATAGTGAATGCCGTTGTAGGACTCGCCATACTGACTGTTCGCTTCGCGGATCAGGGTGTAGGTAACTCCGGCTTTTGCCATGAGATCTCCTTCGTAGGTGCAGTCGAGAAACTGTTTTGCCTGAATGGTGTCACCATCTTCGAGTTGAAGCGTGATGATTCGAGTTCCTTCTTTTCTTACCTTTGCAAGGCGGGATTCGAATCGCACGGTCACTCCTGCCTCCCTGGCCATTTCCTGGAACACGGCTTCCGCATGGTGGGGTTCGATGGCATAGGCTCCGCCAGTGGAGGGGCCTCCCTTTCCTTGAAACGGTTTGTCCCACTCCAGTTTCGTCCCGCTAGTTGCGGCGAGTCGTGTGAAGTACTCGCGGGCAATTCCTCCGACGCTTCGTGGATCACCAATATCGACTGCGCTAAGTCCTCCCGAGGTCATGCCCCCGAGATGGTGGCCCGGTTCTGCGAGGATGACTCGTTTCCCCATACGGGCCGCCTGCACTGCGGCGACCACACCGCCCGATGTGCCGCCATAAACACAGACATCCGCTTCGAGAGACTCCGCTTTGATTGAGATTGTTGTGAAAAAAATCGCGAAGGTCAGGGAGAGGAGATCGATTCTCATACGAGAGGTGAACTAGAATCCAGTATTGGGAAACCAGCGGCTGAAATAGTTTTCATCCAGTCGGGTCAGGGGAACGGAAACCGGCTGGGGGATTCCAGTCTTTGCCCAACGTTCGAGATTGTCTTTTTGCCCGAGACAGGAGAGTAGGTCAAAGACATTTCCGGGAGATTTTTCGGGCCAGCCTTTGTGAACCTGGGGATCCCACACCGAGATGCCCGCCGCACCCTCTGCGAGATAGGCTGCCGCTTTGGCGCACAGCTCTTTCGGTTTTCCTGTCTTCCAGGAGATCACCATAGGATAGACTTTCACTTCGGAATCCCGGGTGATACGACGGTAGTATTCCATGTCGATTTTTCCGGGAGTTTTTGTGAAAGAAGTGTGATAGGCAAACCACGTCACCGCGATGTCGTCGACGAGCCCTCGCCGAATCCACTCCGGCAAGTCCAGCCCCCACTTTTGATTGTCCGCTTCTGTGGCGAAAGTTCCGAGCGAGATTTTGTAGGGGACACTGCGCCCCTGTAATGCGGCAGTCTCATCAAGGAGAGTTCTGATTTCGAGCAGGAAATCGGTCATCACGGCAGCTCGTGTTTGGAAGATACGGGGATCGTCGTCGGGCACGCTTTTGGCATCTGCCTGATGCATTGCTCGAAAACGCTCACAGAATGCGTCCTCCCAGAGCATCAAGGGCATTCCCCGATTGAAAACAAATCCTACTCCGTCCGGTTGATGAACGAGTGTTTCCCGAAAGATCGCGAGCAGTTGTTTCCTCACTTCCGGAATGGCATAACTGAGATAAAAGGTCGGGGAGCCGTCCTTGTCAAAGCAGCGCCACTCAGGATGCTCGTAGAAGAATCGGCTGTTAAAGGTCTCTTCGTAGGGCATCGATCCGACCCAGCCTGCCGGACGCAGAATGACATGGAACTCCGATCCTTGCGCCTTCGCGGTTTCGCGGGCGACTTGAAGAGGGTTGACTCCCGCTTTGAAGAGGGTTTCGAGCGAACGGGTGTAGTCCTCGTAGGCCTTGCTGGGGAAGTCGTCGGTTCCTTCGCCGGGATACGTTCCGACTTTGCTGGGATAGTTGACGAGGTCGGCCCCGGTCACTTGAAACCACCATTTTCCAATGTCGCTGGTTTCATACCCGCGAAACTCTTCGGCGAGCTCGGCGGCAGTGGAGGGGCGAAACGGCCAGATCCAGCTATGCCCATCGATGGTGGCGATGGTTGTGCGGGTCTGTGAGGGCGCATTTGCTTCCTTCAGTTCAGTGTTTGTCAGGGGAACCAGTTTCACGTAACAGAGTGTTCCGGGGAGAGAGGGGAAGGGTGCGATTTCGAGAGCTTGTCCGGAAAGTTCCGCTGCGGTAAGAAAGCACTCTTGAATCAC
>JAGPCC010000259.1 GCA_018058245.1 Verrucomicrobiales bacterium | reverse complement strand
GGGTATGGGAATGAAAAGAAGGTCCAAGAAAACGGCGGAGTCGAGAGTCCGAGGGTCGTTTTTGCCAAGGGCGACAACACCTGGGATCTCGCGGCAGAGTATGCAAAGCGACCCGACAAGAGCCGTTTGCCGATTCTGCTCTGGGACGGTACAAAATGTTTCAACTACGAATCCAATCTTCTCTATTCGGACTATCTGAAGTCTCTCGGGATTCCCCACCAATTGTTGATCATCGAGGGAGTCGACCACTCGGCGGTCCGGTCCTACGAGGCAAAAGGCGACGACGTGATGCAGTTCCACCAGCGCACTTTTGCTCCTCCGTCGAGTCAGTAAGCAAGAGCCGATTTGCCGTGATGTTTGCTCGCTCGAGCGGTTGCCCAGAGCCCCTTCAAAGGAGCTGACGTTTTTTTACGTTCAGATACTGCGTCACGGTCTCGGTGCAGAGCTCTTCCTGCTCGGGGATACCGAGTTCGACTCCGAGATGTCGCAGGCGGTTCGCGGTTTCCCGCAATTCCTGCCATTGAAAATGTCCGCCGAGATTTTCGTAGACTCGGGCCACTGAGTCCGGCTCTTGCCGCGGAGAGAAAAGCGGATGAGCTCGCTCGGGCCGCACCATATTGACGAGGACGAGGTGCTGACGACTGATGAGAGGGAGCGCCTGATAAAAATTCTCGGCGGTGAGCGGATC
The DNA here is from genome assembly GCA_018058245.1 of Verrucomicrobiales bacterium. GTDB lineage: Bacteria > Verrucomicrobiota > Verrucomicrobiia > Verrucomicrobiales > DEV007 > Arctic95D-9. The sequence continues at coordinate 6,390 of JAGPCC010000259.1, read as the reverse complement.
ACTGAGGTCGATCAGCATGACAAGAAGCGCCCGCCGGGTGAGGCGCTGTCGCAGCGCGATCATGAGCTGCTCAAAATCGGGCGCGACGGACTTGGGTTCGAGGGTGTAGAGGGTGTCGCGGACGAGATTATAGTGATCCTTCCCATTGCGGGCGCGGATGAACCGGTCTTCTTTGTCCGCGAAGCTAATGAATCCGAAGAGGTCGCCCTGCCGCTCGGCGACGGAAGCGAGAATGAGAGAACAGTGCAAAAACTTTTCGAGCTGGGTGGTGACGAGATAGTCTCCGCCGGCCGAATCGGCACGGTAGAGCCAGTCGCCCTCGGTCGCTTTCTCCATCCCCACCCGGATCTCGCGGGCGCTGAGACGGGAGTGATCGACGATGACGTAGACTTCCTGCGTCCGTTCGATCTGGTAGGTCCGCGTGACGGGTCGCTGCCGACGTGCGGTCGCTTTCCAGTCGATGTCGATGTAGTCGTCGCCGGGCTGGTAGTCCCGGAGCTGCTCAAAGTCGCGTCCTTTACCGATCTGCCGGACGACATGATTTCCCTCCTGACCCCGCATCAGGAATAGACTCGCGAGCCTCTTTCGTTCGGTGCGCAGATCAGGATAGACACGGACCTCGGTCTGTAGCGCATAGTTTCGCCGCATCAACCACAGCCGCATCGTGGAACGAGTCTCGACATGGACGGAGGGGAGAAAAAAGCGACCCCGCCGCAACGGCATCAGGGGATAGACAACCGATCGCTGTTTTCCCGTCTCCAAGGCAAGGAGTCGCCTGATGACTTCGCCTTCGACCCGGAAATCCGTGGGCGTGGCGAGGCCGTAGCGAATCCAATCGAGTGTCTCACCCCGATGGGAAAAAGTCACGGGAACTGGCAGTTCTTTTCCCTTCGTGCTGCGAAGAAGATCGGGCACCTCGACCGAGAGCTTTTCGAGGCGGCTGCGGGAGATCACAAAATCGACGACAGCGATGAGCACAAAGGCCACCAGGAGAAGTAGCCCCGGGATCTTCCCGGCGTCCTCGGCATAGACGATGGCGCTCGACGCGGGCACCACGAGGAGGAGCGCGAGCCACAGCAGAGGGACATTCGGCACCGCTCGCATGAGGTCTCGTTATCGGGGAACCGCGACGGCATCGAGCAGTTTGAGGATCGCTTCCCCTACGGTAACTCCCTCGATTTCGTACTCGGGCCGCAGGACGATGCGATGGGCCAAGACTGGATGAGCCATTGCACGAACATCATCGGGTGTGACGTAGTCCCGGCCTTCGATCGCGGCCAGCGCACGGCTCGAGAGTAGCAAGGCCTGTGTCGCGCGAGGCCCTGCCCCGACTTGGATGCTGTCGAGATCTCTCGATCGCCGCACGATTTCGACGACATAGGCGACGAGTTCCTCTTTCATCGTGACGGATCGCAGAGCGACCTGCACTTCCTGGATTTGCGGTTCCGTGAGGACACGTTCGACCGTGTCCCCGGCGAGGATATATTCAGGTGTCTCCCGCCCGAGAGATTGCATCGCAAGTTGCAACTCGGCTTCCGGACCTGGATATCCCATCTCGACACGGAGAAGAAAACGGTCTTTCTGCGCCTCGGGGAGCGGATACGTTCCCTCGTATTCGATGGGATTCTGGGTCGCAAAAACGGTGAAACTGGCTGGAAGTTCGTGCGTCACACCGTCGATCGTGACCAGTCTCTCCTGCATCGCCTGGAGCAGGGCAGACTGCGTTTTGGCGGGAGCCCGGTTGATCTCATCGGCGAGGAGAAAGGAGGTGAAAACCGGCCCTCTGACAAGATGGAAGGAACTTTCCTGTAAACTGAAAACGTTCGTGCCGGTGATGTCGGACGGCATCAGATCGGGCGTGAACTGGATGCGGGAGAACTCTGTCCCGAGTACCTTGGCGAGGGTGCGAACGAGGAGCGTTTTTGCGACTCCGGGGACGCCTTCAATGAGAATGTGATTTCCGGTAAAAATCGCGATGAGGCATTGATCGACGACTCGCTCCTGCCCGATGATCACTTTGGCGACTTCCGCACGCGCTCGTGCGAGGATGCGATTGACTGACTGAACACCTTCGCTCGTTGACACCTCTTCCATGATACCGCTTCTTCGCATACTTTGCGCCGTGAGGGCAAGCGGATATTCTGGTTTTCGGCAGTCTCCCACCAAAATCCCCCCAAAAGAAACCCCGTTGTGCCCGAGACCGAACCCTCTTAGACTGCCCGATTCCCCCATGAATGTCTCCCTCATCGCCGCTTTTGCGGAAGATCGGCTCCTCGGTTCGGAGAAAGGCCACCTCCCGTGGGATTTGCCCAGGGACAAAATGCATTTCCGCCGCTACACGGCAGGAAAATGGCTCCTCCTCGGTCGGAAAACCTTCGAGGAAATGGAGGGATGGTTCACTGACCAGCGCCCCCTCATCCTCACGCGATCCGCGGATTTCCGACCGTCGGCAGCTCATCACGCTGTCGTTTCCTCCGTTCCGCAGGCGATCGATCTCGCCAGTGGAAACGGAGCGGGCGAATTGGTCGTCTGCGGCGGTGCGGGCACCTTTGCTGCCGCCCTGCCCTACGCAGACACCCTCGTCCTGACACGAGTGAAGACCCGGATCGAGGTAGAAAAACCGGTCTTCTTCCCCGAATTCGAATCATCGCATCGCTGGAGATGTGAATTTGCGCAAGACTGGTCCGCCGACGCGGAAAATCATTTCTCGATGCGTTTTGAAAAATGGCACCGCCGTAACTGAAGCGATTTCCATTCTCGAAGCGGGCAGGAAACTATCACTCGCCGAATTCCTCATCAATCGTATCATAACCTGCTTGCGGAGACCCAGGGAAAGCACGAACGGGAGCAGCAGCGAAAATCCCCTCCTTCATGATTCGGCGAGTTTCTCTTTTTTTGCTCTGCTTGGTTGCGCTCACGACCCTAACCTCGTGCGGACTCAGTCTGGACCCCATCACGCAGCTGGATAGAATCGCCGAATTGCCTCTCTGGCAGAAGCTCGTCGCGATCGGCCTTTCCAGCCTCATCAGCGAAGATCTCGCCTGTATCGCAGCCGGGATGCTGGCCAGCGAAGGGGTCCTCACCTTCAGATGGGCTCTCACGGGAGCGTTTCTGGGCATATATCTGGGCGACATCCCCCTCTACCTGATGGGGCGAATCGGCGGCATCACTCTCTTGCGACGACGCCCGTTTTGTTGGTTTATTAAGGAGGATAACATCCGCCTCGCAGAATCACTTTTCCGAGAACACGGCGGAAAACTGATCTTCAGTTCCCGCCTACTTCCCGGCTCCCGCCTCCCGACCTACGCGGCGGCTGGTGTGCTTCGATATCCGTTCTGGAAGTTCGCTCTGTATATGTTTCTCGCCGGCGGGCTCTCGGCGATCGTTCTTGTGTGGGGATCGATGCGACTCGGAGAAGTGGTCTTCCAATGGTTGAAAATCTACGAGTCCTATGTTTTCCCGACCTTTCTCATCGTAGTCTTCCTCGTCTGGGTCACCGTAAAATTACTCGAAATCCTCGCCACAAAGCGGAGTCGACTGGTCTTCCTCGCGCGATGTCGCAAGATCTACTATCGTTTCCGGAAAAAACCGGCACGTTCCTGATCCTCACTATGCCTCTCGCCTTCCGTTGGTTTCGCGTCTACTGCGCCCTCCTCGCCGTTCTTTATCTCGGCATCGTTGGACTGGGGGTCTGGTTTCTTTTTGGCACACCCGAAGAATGGGAACTCCCTCTCCTCGCGAGCCGATTGATCGGCACCGTTTTTATCCTCACGGGGTTCTTCCTCGCATTTGCGGCGGCACTCGGGCCATTTTTGCCCCAACGCGACTGGGCCTGGCTCTTCGGATTTGCCCTCCTCTGCCTCGGTCTCACCAGCATCGTCCTACTCCCGCTCAGTCTTCCCATCATGATTTTTTGGAGAAAAGAGCCGGTCAAGACGTGGTTCGGGCGATTTGATTCTTGAGCCGGAACGCTTTTCCGCTAACGATATACCTTCACAGCCCCCCTTCCTCATTTTGACCTGGTTCTCCCTAGCGCTCCGCAATCTCCTCCGAAACGCGCGACGATCCATCACGACCATCGCCGCCGTGGCGCTCGGTTACGCCGCGATCAATATCCTCGCCGGTTTCACCGCCTACATGTTCGCGAGCATCGAGGACGCCCATATCTATGAGCAAGTCAACGGCCAGGTCCAGATCTGGAAAGCCGGTGCCCGAGACTATGCCGGCCCCGATCCGGGCAAATACCTGATCTCCGCCGACGAATTCCAATCAATCAAAGCCGTGGCGAAAGAGGATCCTCGGATCCGTCTCAGTGCTGGCCTCCTCGAAGTAAAAGGAAACCTCGACTACGAAGGCACCCCGGGATTTTTCATAGGCCAAGCCATGGTGCCAGAAGAACGCGATGCGATCCACAACCGCTCCACCGCCCTGCGCAGCGCCGATGGTCACACCTACGAGGGCAAAGCACTCACTCAAAAGGAACCCTACGGCATCGCGATCACCACGGGGATGGCAGAAAACATGGGGATGAAAGTCGACGCGAACGTTGTCCTGATGGCCCCCTCGATCAGCGGGCAAATGAATGCGGTGGACGCCCAGGTGTTTCAGATCGCCGATGTCGCATCGGAAGCGCTCAACAACCGCTATCTCTTCATGTCTCTGGAACTGGCCCAGAATCTCTACGACACCCAGGGCGTAAGCTGTGTGCGATTTCTTCTCCAGGAAAACTCGGAAACCGATGCCGTGGTCGCATCCCTCCGCGAGCATTTTCCCGAATCCGAGTGGGAGATCATCCCCTGGTATGATGTCTCAAAACTGTACCTCCGGACCAAACGAATGTTCGATATCATTTTTGGGCTCGTCTTTGCGATCATTGCCACGATCGTGACGATGTCCGTTCTAAACACGATCGGGATGGCCGTGGTGGAGCGAACCAAAGAGATCGGTACCCTGCGCGCCCTCGGTCTAAAGCAGCCGGGGGTCGTCTGGCTTTTCGGAATCGAGAGCGCCCTCCTCGGCATCATCGGGGCAGTCACCGGCCTCCTCATTACCATCTCCCTCGCCCTTTTTGTCGGTGCCATCAAACCGACCTGGGAACCTCCCGTCACCGCGCGCGAGATCGTCTGGGAGATCCGCATCCTACCGGACTATCTGCTCGTCACCTTCTGCCTCCTCGTCGTCTTCACCGCCCTCGCTGCGATTGCCCCGGCTCGAAGAGCTGCAAAACAGGGAATTGTGGATTCGCTCGGACACGTGTAACCTTTTTGTTATGAAAACTGCCCTCTTTTTTCTCATCAGTATCGGACTGCTACTCCCGCCTCTCCACGCTCAGGATGCCGCACTCCTCGCCGCCGAGAGCGCCCGTGGCATCATGACGGGAAACAACGGAGTGCGTTGGACCGTGACCGTCTCCGGAACCAAAAACGCGAAATTTGTCGCAACTTCACAACAAGGAAAAGTCTTTGCGGAAGTGATCGAGCCCGCCGATGCCACAGGACGCCGCTATCTCGCAGAGTCCTCGGGCGACATGTGGTTCTGGAAGCCCGGTCTGAGCCGTCCTGTCTCCGTCTCGAAACGGCAGCGCCTCTCCGGGGACGCCGCGATCGGTGACATCGCTTCGACCAGTTTTGTAGACGGCTACAAAATCGCAGGCCAGGAACCAGGAGAGGTAAACGGCGAAACCGCCACGGTCTACACGATGACCGCCAATTCCCTCGGCGACACCTACGCAAAGATCAAATATTGGGTCACCACGGCCGGGAATCTCGGGAAAAAGGCCGAATTTTACGCCAAATCCGGGAATCTCATCCGTTCCTCCGTGATGGAATATGAGAACAAGGCCAATGGGCACCCCTTTCTCTCCCAAATGGCCATCACCGATTCGGGAACCACGATCACCCTGAAATTCTCCAACGTAGAACTCGGTTCCTTCCCTGCTGCACTTTTCACTCGCGAAAACCTGGGAGGCCCCAAATCGACCGGACCGAGAAAGTAACCCAGGAGGCCCTCTTCACGGGAGCAGAGCTGTCAGCCGCCACGGAGTTGCTCCAGGCACTCTTGCGCATCGATACCAGCAATCCTCCCGGCTACGAAGTCGCCGCGATCGATTTTCTTGCCCAGCACTGCCGGGAAGTGATCGGCGTCGAACCCGAGATCGCCGGGGCCTACGAAGAACGCCCAAATCTGGTCGCAAAATTGGTCGCCGATCCCGCGAACCGCACCGGCAGGCCACTCCTCCTGAGCTGCCACGTAGATACCGTGCCCGCCGACGAGGAACGCTGGAGCCATTCCCCCTGGTCCGGTCACGACGATGGCGAGTGCATCTGGGGACGTGGTGCGATCGACATGAAAGGATTTGCGGTGATGGCCCTCGCCGCGTTCGCCAAGCTG
>JAGPCC010000258.1 GCA_018058245.1 Verrucomicrobiales bacterium | reverse complement strand
CCACGCGGGGGCCGTCTGGCCCATGCCGAGGACTCACGGATGCCTCCGTCTCCACCGTACCATTGCCAAAGACTTCTTTGAAATGGTGAATACCGGTACTCCCATCGTGATCGCACACAGCCTCCCCGAAGATGCGACGATCGGAAAAAACGTTCCCCGTCCCACGGACTATGATCAGCCCGATTCCCCGCGCTCCGTTCTTATCACGGACGCTCCCTTCGAGTCCACCAACGTACTTTTCTGATCGTCTCTGTCGACGTTCCCATTCTGATGCCGGCTTCTCCTGATCGAAAAAATCGACGTGTCAATGTCCGTACTCCGGAAGTGATGGAGCGCGTCCAGGCGGAAGTCGCGGATCATTACCAGAGTTCCATCGTTGAGAAGCTCCGCGCTCGCGATGGCGTAATCTCCATCGGGAACACCACGGTTCGGCTCGCGAAGCAATTTGGGTTTTGCTACGGCGTGGAACGAGCGATTGATCTCGCTTATGCCTCGCGACGTGTCTTCCCGGAGAATCGTATATTTCTCATTGGCGAGATCATTCACAATCCAGAAGTCAATCGTCAACTCGCCGGTATGAATATCGTCTCGCTCCCGTGGCGGACGATGAACGAGCAATACGACGAACTGACCCCCGAGGATGTTGTCATTGTTCCCGCCTTTGGTGCCCCGATCTCCTTCATGGATAAGGTCGAGAGCCGCGGCTGCATGACGGTCGATACGACCTGCGGAGACGTCATGAAGGTGTGGAAGCGAGTCCGCGGATTCGCCCGCGACGGAGTGACCTCGATCATCCACGGAAAGGCCGACCACGAAGAGACGAGAGCGACGGCCTCTCGCGCCGCCGGTGACGACGGCAAGGGGAACTACATCATTGTTCTCACGCTCGACGACATCAATTACATCTGCGATTATCTCCTCCACGGGGGGGACGCGGAGGCCTTTCGGGAGCGGTTCCAGGGAGCCCTATCCGACGGCTTCGACCCCGACGTCCACCTCCGCAGCCTCGGCGTCGCGAATCAGACGACGATGTTGAAGTCAGAAACCGAGGAGATCCAGAAACGGGTGCGCGAAGCGATCGAATCCCGTGATGGAAATACCGAAAATTTCTCCGTCTTTGACACCATTTGCGGAGCGACGCAGGAGCGACAAGACGCCCTGTTCGAACTGTTGAAAAAGTCGATGAATCTCCTCCTCGTAGTCGGAGGGTACAACAGCTCGAATACCACTCATCTCGTCGAAATCGGCGAGAAGGAACTGCCCACCTTTTTTATCCGCAGCGCCCAGTGCATCGTCTCTCTCGAGGAGATCATCCACTACGACCTCCATCTCAAAGAGGAAGTGAGCGCCTACTCGGCCGTCTTCGGAAACGAAGATCCTATCGTCGTCGGAATCACGGCAGGGGCTTCGTGCCCGAGCAATTTGATCGAAGAAACGATCCTGAAAGTCTTCGAACTTCGTGGCATTGATGCCGATACGGTTCGTGCAGTGTGAGATAAGTCCCTCAATCGAGGCGGAAAATTACGTCACTGTCAGGGTAGAGCTCGGTAAAAATTGACTCCAGTGAGGCACGGGTCATTTTGGTCAATTTCTTCGAGACAACGTCGGCATCACTCTGGATGCCTCCGTTTCCCCAGAGAGTGTGCCACTCCCCTCGTTTCCGTTCCATCACTCCATCGACGACTTTTTGCCAGTGCGCCGGGTTGTTGACCGGATCCTGCCAAGCTCCCCTCCCGCGTCCAAAATGCGACACCGCGAGGTAGAGCATGTGAATGGACTTCACCTGATCCAAAAACTGAGCCTCACTCCATCGCACCATATTCTGGCCCGTCTGCGTCAGGTTGTATCCCTTCGCGAGGGCATAAGTCGTAGCACCACCCACGATCATTCCTGCGATTGCACCTCCTCCGAGAGTCATCCCTCCTGAAAGAAGATCGGCACAGAGACCGCCAAGGAGACCGGCCCCTGCTCCGCCGAGGAGACCGAAGAGAGATTCTTCGACATCCCGCTTCACGGCAAAGGATTCGCGGGAGGAGCGAGCGAGGGCCGAGGCGGTTTCCCCCGAGAGGCCATTCAGTTGAATGAGATGATTCACGGTAGACATCGTCTTTTCCGAAAGGCGTTTGTACATCGCGCCCTGGATTCTTTCGAGCTCCCGATTTGTCTCATTCTTTTTCAGGAGCGAGACCACTTTTTCAAAAAATCCCTGCTGCGGCAACGGTTCGGTATCGCGGAGAGCGAAGCTGATCAGCTCGTTGATCGCCTCAACCGATTGAGTGAATACCTTCAGGTTGATGCGCATCCATTCCTCGGTGAGACGTTCTGCGGTCTTTTGTTTCCCGCCGGACACGACCTCGCTCGCGAGCGCGAGGATATGGTGCTCCTGCGTCCAGCATCGGGTAAAGGCGTCCAGAGTAGAGACTTTTTTCACGATTTCGCGCTTTTCGAGATGGGCTCGCCACTCGATCTCGTTGAGCCGATCGCGATCTGCATCGGGAGCTCCCGTCTGATTGAGAAAGACGAGCACTGGCTTGCCGATCCACTCGATGATCTCGATCTCCAGATCGACATATCCCACCGTTGCGGGGGACTGCGATGCATCCACGAGGTAAAGAACTACATCGGCATCACTCTGGACATTCCGGATCGCCTCCTGGCTGCACCAGAGCGACCGATCCTGGGTGCGATCCCAGATCTGGTGGAGGATCCAGCCGATAGGATTGCTGCTCGTACGAATCCGCTTCGCGAGCTTCGCGAGATTCGACCCGAACCCCGGAGTGTCCCAAAGACGAGCGGTGTACTCACCGAGCCGGATGAGCGGGTAGGATTCCGGCACGATGGTGACATGGGCACTATCTGCGACCTCTCCGACGTCCGCTCTCAGAAGCGTCCGTGCGAGCGCCGTCTTCCCTACATTCGTATGCGAGATGAGACTGAGGACGATCTCTTTTTCAGAATCGTTGGCAGGCATGAATCGGGGTCAGGAAGGGGAAGAGGAAAGCGATGGAAAAAAGAGCAAGTCCACAGATTCACCACTGTAGAGCTTTCGCCAGGAGGATTCGCGATGCTCCCGACGCTCGAGCGCGTCGGGGAGCGACGCCGCCTTTGCGGTAAACGAAACCGTATCAAGGAGGATAGACCGAACAGGGTTGGGTGTCAGGGCAGACAGGGTCTGATAGACGACAAGATGCGTTTCCTTTTCGGGGGTCGCTGAAAAATCAAACAGTGGAATCAAGTCCATCGTTTCGTCGATGCTCTCCAACGAAAACTCTTCTTCGTCCCCAAACGCGATGTGAGGAGACCAAGTGAGGGCAATGGATCGTCCGAAGTGATCCTCGAGCGCTCGGATGACTGACTTCCGCGAAGCGTCGTCCGGTTCGAACGCATACGGAACCACACGGATCGCCCGGGAAGATCCGATCGAGACGGAGAGAATGTGCTCGAAGTAGCGGGGAGCGATGTCACGGAACGGCAGGGTGCTCCGAAGTCGCGCCGCTCGCAAACTCCACAGGATCGCGAGAATCGCCCTCGGCAGGAGAACAAACAACCCGATCGTGATCGCATACCAGTGAATCCATCTCGCCGCATTTTCACCAGGGGTTTCTCCGTTTACCGTCGCCCCCCAATGGATCGCGTCCAGAGCGGTCGCATCTGGCAAGTTCGCGCCGCTCACCGCCGCAGCAGGTCCTAACACGGCACTCAAAAAAGGTCGCAAAGCACTCCCGTTTTCAAAAAAAGTGCTCTCCCAGACAGCGCGATATTCATTCGCAAGACCATTTACATACATCCCGCCAATGATGGCCGCAGCCAGAAGGAACGCCGCCGTATGCAGCATTACTTTGAGACGGGCCAATTGGACGGGATGAATGAGGCGGGACCAGTCCTTTTCGAATTTTCTCCGGGAATGTTCCAGAAGTGAATCGGCGTCCTCACCTGCTGAGAGATCGCGGCCTCCCCCCACTCCATGCGATTCGAAGAAACCAGTCACTCCATCGAGCCACCCGCTCCCGTGACCTCGATCTCCTCGACGCGTGAAGAAAAAAACAATCTCGCCCAGGTAGATCGCAAAACTCCAAAGCAGGATCCCGAGGAGGGGAAACGAGAGAATATTGATGCGCTTTTCCGGGCCCAACTCATTGCTGAGAAACCCCAGCACCACAGCCAGAACCCCCACGACGAGAAATGTGACCCCGAACCACGACCGACCATGGTGGAGATCGAGACTGCGACTGGAGCGAGGGAACTTCGCGTGGAGACGGGAAAGGAGTAGATCGGCTCGAGTCGCCAGAAATTCCTGCTGCACCGATCTCGCGCTCTTTACGGGGAGAGGTGCGCCCGCCTGAATCACGGCATCATTTTTGTCGTGCTCCGTCAATACAGTCCCGCCCTCGTCGAAACCCTCGACGGCCTGAATGAAGAGAATGTTCCGGATCGAGGAGGAGTTCATCTTCAGAAGATCGCCTCAAAGCGAAACCGGTAGATCGATCGGTGCCGTAACTCGGTTCGGATCCCTTGCGTAACAGTGCGCAAGCCCGATCGCGAGCGCATCTGCCGCGTCCGCCTGCGGGGTCTCCGTCAGACCGAGAAGAGCCCGCATCATAAAGGCAACCTGCTGTTTGTCGGCTCCGCCGCGCCCAACCACAGCCTGTTTTACCCGGCGCGGTGCGTATTCATAGATTTCCAGGCCGTGCTCAGCCGCCGCCAGGATCGCGGCACCTCGGGCAGCCCCCATCGTGATCGCCGTCTTATAACTTTGCACGAAGATGACCCCCTCCACGGCACAGACATCCGGGCCATGTAACTCGATGACGTCTTTGATCTGCTCTCGGATCGCGACGAGGCAGCCGGACTGTCGGAGATCTTTACGATTCTGAATGACTCCGTACGCGAGAGCGCAAAACTTCGCCTTTCCAGTCGGAGTCAGAGATTGTTCTATGACGGCGAAACCAGTATTCCGCAGCGCCGGATCGATAGCGAGGACACGCACGGGACAAGATTACACGCTTTTTCGATTCCAGCACCCGAGATTCGAGCGGAGATCTTCCAAAATCAATTCTCGTAGATCCGGACGTTGGCGTCACGACGCAATTTTTTCAGCCAACCTTCGAGGTTTTTATCCTTCTTCTCGGCAGAAAGACGGCGATCCACTTCGTTTTCGAGTTTATCAAAATCCGGGGTCGACTGGCCGATGCGCTCTTCCACTTTCATGATGTGCCACGAGGGCCCGCCGTCGATCGTAGGGCTGATCTGACCCGTTGGCAGACCGTAAGCCACCCGAGTGAGCCCCTCATTCAAAGTGTCTTTCCCGACAACCCCGACATATCCACCCTTCGAGGCAAAACTATCAATGGAATATTCCTTCGCAAGGCTTCCAAAATCGGCGCCACTGCTCAATTTCGAGCGAATGCTTTCCACCAACTTCTTCTGAGCTTCCATGCTACTCGTTTCCGTCTGCTTCGGGATCGACATCATCCGAACCTTAGGCTGCCCATCGGAGGCAAAATCTTTTTTGATCTCCTCGTACTTTGCCTTTTTTTCCCACGGAAGGTTCGGGACCACGTTGTCACCTCCGTGTTGCGAACGCAGAGCCTGGATCGCGATCTGGTCTCGCTGAATCTCACGAAACTGAGCAATCGTCATGCCAGACTTTTTCAATTCTTCGACGAACTTATCCTTATCTCCTTTAAAACGCTCCGTGACAAAACGGTTCACCGACTCGTCGACATACTGGTCTTTAATCTGGCCTCCGAGCTTTTTGAACTCACTGAGGACCAAGGTGCGGTCGATCAGATCCTCAAGGGCACGGCCTTCCATCCCGCGAATTTCGCGCTCGGCTTCGGCCTGGGAGACGCGACCGCGATTCCCCATGAACCACACCTGCACCTGCGCGGTGACCGCCTGATCGACCATCGTCTGGGTAATCGGTTCGCCATTCACGACGGCACGCATCCGGTTCAATTCCACTGGTGCCGCGCCCACCATCCCGACGGAACATCCAAGGACAAAAAGCGCCGTCCAAAAGGGAATGCGGGAGGTGGTAAGCTGCATATTCATGAAACAGGGGGTCGGGTTTCCGATCAGTAGGAAGCCTCTCACAAGTCTAAAACCCAGTCTAGGGCCGACTCAAGCCATTCTTCTTCGTTATCTCCTATTAAACGGGGAAACTTCCCATTTATTTGAATGTAGTTGCCGTTTTTCGTAAGTTTCAGCTTCTGATCCTGGATTTCCAGAGCACTACATCCCTTCAGTGCGGCCCGGATTTTGATTTCCGTAGAGGCAAGCAAGTGAACGGTCGCCTCCGGAAGATGGCCGAACCGATCCTCCCAGTTCGCTCGCAACAGATCGAGGTCTTCGACCCGCGAGGCCTCCGCCAGTTCTCGATACGCCGTGATGCGCAAACGTGCTTCGGGCATGTAGTCCGACGGAATATAGGCCGGTAGAGAATCAGCAGGATTCTGCAAATACCGCGCCTCGTTCGTGCAGAGAAAATCGACGTGCATCGAGAGATCGATCCGGTCTGCGGCGGGCTCTCCCTTCAACTTTGAGACCGACTGCTTCAGCAACTGACAATAGAGGTCAAAGCCAATCGCGGCAATATGCCCACTCTGCTGCGTTCCGAGGAGATTGCCCGCTCCGCGGATTTCGAGGTCTCGCATCGCGATTTTGAACCCCGCCCCGAGGGAGGAATACTGCTTGATGGCATTGATCCGCTTCCTCGCATCACCCACCGTCAACATGTCCGGCGGCAACATCAAATAGGCATACGCCCGGCGGTCAGCACGCCCCACCCGCCCGCGGATCTGATACAAATCGGCGAGTCCGAACCGGTCCGCCCGGTCGATCATGATCGTGTTCGCGTTCGGGATATCGACCCCGCTTTCGATGATCGTTGTACACACGAGAACATCAAATTCATGCCGGATGAATCGGCTCATCACATCCTCCAATTGGTCACTCTCCATCTGCCCATGGCCGACCTCGACCCGAGCCCCGGGCACCAGGTCCTCGATGCGGCGTTTCACTCCCTGAATCGACTTCACCCGATTGTGCAAAAAGAACACCTGCCCCTGTCTCGCTAGTTCCTTCT
>JAGPCC010000038.1 GCA_018058245.1 Verrucomicrobiales bacterium | reverse complement strand
CTGCTCTTCTGAACGGACTTTTTGGAGTGATCGCCGGAGCGGCGGCAGTGGGAGTGGTGAAAGGCGTTGAGGCGTTGAGGCGTTGAGGCGTTGAGGCGTTGAGGCGTTGAGGCCAAAATCTTAATCCTTAATCCTTAATCCTTAATCCTTAATCCTTAATCCTTAATCCTTAATCCTTAATCCTTAATCCTTAATCCTTAACTGGCGGATTACGATTACGATTACGATTACGATTACGGTGTGCGCAAGGAGGTCCGGCCTTTCACCGTTCAATATCTTCTTTGCCGAACTGATTCGGTCATTCGCTTCGAGTGTGCGAAATCGGGAGGTTATCGTTCAGCTGCTTTCATTCTTCAGAGCCTGATTCAACGATCATTTCACGGCATCAAGGAAGCTGCGTCACACCCATGAGGTAGCGATCGCACTCTCTTGCGGCACCGCGACCTTCATTGATCGCCCAGACGACCAGTGATTGTCCACGGCGCATATCCCCGGCGGCAAAGACACCGGGAAGATTGGTCGTGAACTTCCCGTGATCCGCTTTCACATTGGAACGGGCATCGGTTTCGAGTTCGAACTGCTTCACGATTTCCTGGTCCGGTCCCATGAATCCCATCGCGAGAAGAACCAGCTGAGCCGGGATTTCCTTTGCGCTTCCCTCGACTTCTTTCGGGCTGAACCGTCCGTTGTCGTTGACCCACTCGATTTCGCAGACTTCCAGGCCGGAGAGATTTCCGTCGGCGTCTTTGAGGAAACGTTTCGTGGACATTAAGTAATGTCGAGGATCACGTCCTTGCAACGCGGCGGCTTCCTCCTGACCGTAGTCCATCTTGTAGACCTTCGGCCACTCGGGCCAGGGATTGTTTTCGGCACGCTCCATCGGCGGCTGAGGCATGATCTCGAGCTGAATGACGCTCTTGCAACCATGGCGAAGACTTGTGCCAACACAGTCGGTTCCGGTGTCACCGCCACCGATGACAACAACATCTTTCCCTTTGGCGTTCAGCGCCGGAATCGAGCCGTCAAACTCGTGGTCGAGCTGGTAGCTGGTGTTTTCGGTGAGAAACTCCATCGCAAGATGAATCCCCTTTGCATCGCGGTTTTCGATGGGAAGGTCGCGGCCGAGGGTCGCTCCGCAGCAGAGTACAATCGCATCAAAGTCTTTGCGCAACTTCTCTGCGGTCCATTCCGCATCCTGGCCGATGTTGATTCCGGTTTTGAAGGTGATGCCTTCTGCGGCCATGAGATCAACGCGACGTTGCACGACTTCCTCTTTTTCGAGCTTCATGTTCGGAATGCCGTACATGAGGAGCCCGCCGATACGGTCGGCGCGTTCGAAGACGATGACATCATGACCTGCCTGATTGAGTTGATCGGCACAGGCCAGTCCAGCCGGGCCGGATCCAATCACGGCGACTTTTTTCCCGGTGCGAATTTCGGGAATGCGAGGCGTCACCCAGCCTTCCTCCCAGCCTTTGTCGATGATAGCGCACTCGTTGTTTTTAATCGTCACGGCGGGCTCGATCACACTAAGAACACAGGAACCTTCGCAGGGAGCAGGGCAGACGCGTCCGGTGAATTCCGGGAAGTTGTTTGTCTTGTGAAGACGTTCCAGAGCCTCCCGCCAGCGACCGCGGTAAATGAGGTCATTCCACTCAGGGATGAGGTTGTTGACCGGACAACCGCTGGCCATTCCGGAAACAATGTGGCCAGTGTGGCAGAATGGGGTTCCGCAATCCATGCAGCGCGCGCCCTGTGCCTGACGCGTCTTGTCGTCGCCGTGAATTTTGAATTCCTTCCAGTTCTTGAGACGTTCGATCGGGTCGATTTCGGAATCGGACTGACGATCGAATTCCATGAATCCTGTAGACTTGCCCATGATATTTTAACGGAAAAAGGGTAAAGAGGTGTTGTAGATGACGAGGGAATCAGTTCCCTCCGACACGTGAGAGGTCTTTGAGGTTTTCCTCAAAAGCCGCCATGGCGGCCTCGTCGCCGGAGAGCCCCTGTTCTTCGACCTTGCGGAAACATTCGAGCATACGCTCGTAGTCCCGGGGAAAGATTTTGAAAAACTTGGGCAGTTCCGCGTCCCAGTGGTCGAGGATAGACTGACCTCGTGCCGATTTGGTGAGCGAGACGTGTTTTTCGATCTCTGCTTTGACCAGTTCGATGTCGGAATCGATGCACTCGATGAGACGGTAGAGATTTACCATTTCCCGGTTGAGACGATTTTCGAACTGGCCATCGATATCGTAGACGTACGCCACCCCGCCGGACATACCGGCCGCGAAGTTGCGCCCTGTCTCACCGAGGACGATGACCTGCCCGCCTGTCATGTATTCACAGGCGTGATCGCCGACGCCTTCGACGACGGTTTTCACTCCGGAGTTCCGCACACAAAAGCGTTCCCCGGCGATGCCGTTGATGTAGGCGTCCCCGGTCGTTGCCCCGTAAAAGGCGACGTTTCCGGCGATGATGTTTTCCTCGGCTTTGAACTTCGATCCGTGGGGGGGATAGATGATGATTTTTCCACCCGAGAGACCTTTTCCGACATAGTCGTTCGCATCTCCTTCGAGTTCGAAGGTCATGCCGTTCGGGGCGAAGGCTCCGAGAGACTGACCGGCGCTGCCGCGGAACTTCAGATAGATGGTGTCTTCCGGAAGACCGGCCGCACCGTGTTTGCGGGTCACCTCGCTACCGGTAATGGTTCCGACGACGCGATTGACATTGATGATGGGAAGCTCCACGCGAACCTTCTCCCCGCGCTCAATGGCCGGAGCACAAAGCTTGAGAAGGTGGGTATTGTCGAGGGCGACATCGAGACCGTGGTCCTGTGACTTCTGACAGTAGGAACCGACTTCCGGCCCGACATCGGGTTTGTGGAAGATGGTCGTGAGATCAACTCCACTGGCTTTCCAGTGGGTCGTGGCATCGTTTGTGTCGAGGCATTCGACATGACCGACCATTTCAATGATCGTGCGAAAGCCGCACTCTGCCATGATCTCGCGGAGTTCGGTCGCGATGAAGGTCATGAAATTGACGACGTGTTCCGGCTTGCCGGTGAAGTTCTTGCGGAGCTTCGGATCTTGGGTGGCAACGCCGACCGGACAGGTGTTTTTCTGGCAAACCCGCATCATGAGACATCCGACAGAGACCAGCGGAGCGGTTGCAAACCCGTATTCCTCGGCACCGAGGAGAGCGGCGATCGCGACGTCGCGACCGGTCTTGAGCTGTCCGTCTGTTTCCAGAACGACACGACTGCGGAGATCGTTGAGGAGGAGAATCTGATTGGTCTCGGCAAGACCGAGCTCCCAGGGGGCTCCTGCGTTGTAGATCGAAGAGGAAGGGGAAGCACCGGTTCCCCCATCGTGTCCGGCGATGAGAATCACGTCCGCATGGGCCTTCGCGACACCGGCGGCGATCGTTCCGACTCCGACTTCCGCGACGAGTTTCACGTTGATCCTGGCACGCGGATTTGCGTTTTTCAGGTCGTGAATGAGTTCGGCGAGATCTTCGATGGAGTAGATGTCGTGGTGAGGCGGCGGGGAAACGAGTCCGACTCCGGGGGTGGAGTGACGCACCTTTGCGATCCAGGGGTAGACCTTGGATCCGGGGAGTTCGCCCCCTTCACCGGGTTTTGCACCCTGCGAGATCTTGATCTGGATTTCGTCGGCATTGACGAGGTATTCACTCGTCACACCGAATCGGCCTGAGGCGACCTGCTTGATCGCGGAACGCTTGCTGTCCCCGTTGGGAAGCGGAAGAAAACGCTCCGGATCTTCTCCGCCTTCTCCGGTGTTCGACTTTCCGCCGATCCGGTTCATGGCGATCGCGAGAGTCTCGTGAGCCTCCTGCGAGATGGAACCGTAGGACATTGCTCCGGTTTTGAAACGCTTCATGATCGCCTCCACCGGCTCCACTTCTTCGAGCGGGACGGGGGTGCGATTGCTGCGGAATTTCATGAGACCGCGCAGCGTCGAGAGATTTTGCGCCTGGTCATTCACCTTCGCGGCATACTGCTTGTAGACGTCGTAGCTGCCGGTCCGCACTGCTTTCTGGAGCAGATGGATCGTTTCCGGGTTGAAAAGGTGGAACTCTCCATCGCTGCGCCATTGGTAAATCCCACCCGAATCGAGGGCACGATCTTCGGCGTCGATATGACGATCAGGGAATGCGGAGCGGTGGCGAATGAGTGCCTCTTCGGCGACCTGTTCGATATCGGACCCTTCGCAACGGCTTGAGGTGCCGCGGAAGTATTTGTCTACGAGCTCGGTGCTGAGACCAATCGTTTCAAAGATCTGTGCACCGCGATAGGAGGCGACCGTGGAGATCCCCATTTTTGCCATCGTCTTCACGACGCCTTTGATGGAGCCCTTGAGGAAGTTGTAAACCGCCTTGTCGAACTCGGTGTCGAGCATGTCGTCTTCGATCATCTGGTGGATCGAATCAAAGGCCATGTAGGGATTGATCGCATCCGCTCCGTATCCGATGAGGGTGGAGAAATGATGCACTTCGCGTGCTTCGCCGGTCTCGAGGATGATGGAAACTCTTGTGCGCGTCCCAGCGGAAACGAGATAGTGATGGAGCCCCCCCATGACAAGGAGAGTCGGCATCGCAGCGTTTTTCGCGTCAATATTCCGGTCAGAAACAATGAGGAGATTGTATCCGTCGGCGATGGCTTTGTCGGCCGAGGCGCACAACTGATCAAAAGCTTCTTCGAGGCCGTCGCCGCCCTGATCCGCCGGGAAAAGCGCATCGAGAGTGGTGGCTCGGAATCCGTCGAGTTTGATTTCACGCAGCTTTGCCAGCTGGGTGTTGTCAATGAGCGGATGATCGAGACGAATCATGCGGCAGCTCGCAGGACCGGGTTTGAGAAGGTTTCCTTCGGAGCCAAGGAAGGTCTCCGTAGCGGTAACGAGCTCCTCGCGGATACAGTCGAGCGCAGGATTCGTCACCTGGGCAAAGATCTGTTTGAAGTAGCTATAGAGATGCTTGGGTTTCTGCGAGAGAACAGCGAGAGGCGTGTCATTTCCCATCGATGCAATCGGCTGCACACCAGTCGAGGCAGTAGGCCCGAGAAGCATGCGGAGGTCTTCGTAGGTGTAACCGAAGGCGAGCTGGCGCTCGACGACACGGTCTTTTTCCACCACCGCCGGAGAATTCGCGTCCGGTAGGTCTTTCAGGAAAACACGATTTTCAGCGAGCCACTTTTTGTAGGGTTTCGCTGAATAGACGCGTTCTTTGACTTCTTCGTCAGGGACGATTCGTCCCTCTTTCATGTCGACGAGGAACATACGACCGGGACGGAGCCTTCCTTTTTCGATCACGGTGAGAGGATCGAGATCCGGAACAACGCCAACCTCGGAAGCCATGATGACCAGATCGTCTTCCGTTACATAATAACGACTCGGGCGGAGACCGTTGCGGTCGAGCACGGCACCGATCTGCTGACCGTCGGAAAAGGTGATCGAAGCGGGACCATCCCACGGTTCCATCATACAGGCGTGGAACTCGTAGAAGGCCTTTTTGTCCTCGTTCATCGTGGTATGACGCTCCCAGGGTTCCGGGATCATCATCATCATCGCATGGACGAGATCATAGCCACCGAAGTGAATGAATTCCAATGCATTATCAAAACGAGCGGAGTCGGAACCGTCTTCGTTGATGACTGGGAAAATGCTCTCGATATCGTCGCCGAAGTTCTCACTCTGGCAGAGGCCCTGACGTGCCTTCATGAAGTTCGCATTCCCCATCACCGTGTTGATTTCACCGTTGTGAGCGATGAAACGGTTCGGATGCGCACGGGACCAGCTCGGGAAGGTATTCGTCGAGAAGCGGGTGTGCATCAGGGCGAGAGCCGACTCAAAATCCGGATCGTGGAAATCGGGGAAATACTCGGAGAGCTGGCACGGGGTCAACATGCCCTTGTAGACCATCGTCCGGGCAGAGAGATTTGTGATGTAAAGATACGCGGCACCCGGGAACGAGTTCGACTTGTTTCCGTGAACGTCGGTGAAATTACCGGGCAGCTCGTTGTTCCGGATTCCGTAAGTGACACGGCGGCGGATGATGTAGAGCTTGCGCTCAAACTCCATCGGATCGGTGATGTCAGCGTTTTTCTCGATGAAAATCTGACGGATCGCGGGTTCGTAGCGACCGGAGGTTTTCCCGAGAATTTCACTCTTGGTCGGCACGGTGCGCCAGCCGATGAATTTTTGTCCTTCTTCGCGAACGATGTGCTCGAAGACCTGCATCGCAGCCTCGCGCTCGCTCGTTTCTGGAGAGAGAAAGACCACGCCCGATCCGTAAGAACCTTCCGGCGGGAGCTCGATTCCCTTCGCTGCCATTTCTTTTCTCAGAAATTTGTCGGGCATCTGAATGAAGATTCCCGCCCCGTCTCCTGTCGCCGGATCCGCCCCGCTCGCGCCACGGTGATCCATCTGCGCATTCATCGTCAGAGTTTTCTGGATGATGTCGTGCGATCGCTTTCCCTTGAGGTGCGCAATGAATCCGACGCCACAGGCGTCCTTTTCACGTGACGGATCCCAGAGGCCCTGGGGTTCTGGCCAGCCAAGCGGTGAAGTCTTTGAGACAGACATAGGGTTCAGAAGAGTGAGAAAATAAGAATCAACAGAGTCCCGCACTTTGGTTCGGGGGGTATCACAGTATCGGAATTTTCAAAAATTCCAATGCTCAAATTGAAGCAGGTCTTTTTGAACAGGGAAATCACCAGCCATACAAGTAGAATTCTCAGTGAACGGGTCCTCGTTTTTATTCACTGGTATGGTTTTTAGAGATGTTAACGAAAAAAAAGGAACACACGGATGCATAGAGTCGACCGGGGAAGCGGAGATTGCCTAAAAGCAAATAATATGCCAAGGCTGGCGATTTTCCCCGCCAAACAAACGAGAGCGAAACAACAGGGTTCGGTCTCGGACCCTACCCTGTTCCTTTCCCTCGATCCGGGTGGGCCGGACCTCTTTCAGCGTTCCCTTTATTTCACCCGACGTTCGGCGGAGCGAATCCTTCCCGATAGGTTCGCGAGAGAATCTGGGCGTTCGCTTCCTCGTGATTGGTGAAGCGATAGTTCCCCCCATCCCAATGAAGCTCTTGCCCAGGGTAACGAGTCGCTTTCGTGGCGAGCAGGGCTGGTTCCGTGATACGGGAGCCGATGTCGAATTGCGTCCAGAGTGGTTTTTCTGTACCAAGACAGCAGTCAGCCCAGTCTTTCCAGTGATCTCTCGGTGCGACTTCGGGGAGCGGTTCGTTTTCCACGAGTTTTCCTTTGCGATAAATTTCCATTTCTCCTCCGGGCTGGAGAAGAAGAGCGCCCTCTTCACAAACGACCATGGTGCAGGTCGAGGTAATTTTGGACACAGGCAACCCAAGTGCCGCGAAGGAAGGACGGATATTGCTGTCACAGTAGTGCATGACGAACTTGTCCCCGGCAAAACGATCCCCCCCAGGATAAGTCAGCGTAGCGTGGTTGTAGCCAGAGTGACAGATATCCGATGGTTTCATTGTATCGGTCTGGACTGACTCCGGAGACGGCAGATCGTAAGCAAAATAGAGGAGGTCGATGAGGTGACATCCCCAGTCTGCAAGCATACCGCCCCCGGTAGGCCAGTAGGAACGCCAGCGCCTCGGGTGGAGATCCTCGCTGTAGGGAAGAGCCTCCGTAAGTGGACCGTTCCAGAGATCCCATGTCATCGTTTCGGGGACGGGTTGGGCAGCAGTAAGAGGACTCCAGGGATCGACAAAATACGTGCCCCGGCTCATCCCGCTTGTCCAGATGTGCGCTTCCACCGGTCGACCAAGCCGATTTGACTTCAACAATTCCACCGCCTGCATGCGACCGGTGAGACAGGCCCGCTGATTTCCCATCTGGGTGTAAAGACCGGGATTTGCAGCAAGTGCTTCGCGAATGAGCCGCAGTTCATCCAACTGGTGTACGAGTGGTTTTTGACCATAGACATGCTTCCCGTGCTTCAGCGCGGTCGTCATCATCGGACAGTGATGAAAGTCGGGAGTATCAACGATGACTGCATCGAACTGATCAACCCGATTGGCGAACGCTTCGCGATAGTCAGTGACCCGCCAAGCCGAGCCGTAGTCTTTTTCAACCTTTTCGTAGGCGGTCTTGTCGACATCACAGAACCCCGCGAACTCGACCATGGGATGACCCTGGAGCCCTTTGCGCTGAAGGTTTCCGATCCCGTTGACTCCGATTTGGAAAATGCGGAGCTTGCTATTTTTATTGGTAGCGGCCCGCAGTGTCCCGGCGTTGGAGGCGAGCACTCCGGCACCGAGCGCTGCGGCGGATTGGAGGAACCGGCGGCGGGAGGAACTTTCAACACGAGGGGTAGTTTCAATATTCATTTCTGAAACTGTATCGGAAATCCTCCCCAAGAGCGAGTTTCCTGTGATCCCGTCTTCAGGGAGGATGTCGCACCACTTTTTCGACCCCCTTGGCATTAAAAGAGGCTTTGCCATACGACGAAGGCACCGAGAAGAGAGAGGGTGTTCATCGTAGAAAAAGTGGCCGTTTACTGGGGTGGAGATTTTGGTGGATTGAATCAAGGACAGAGCCACTCCAGTAATTTTTGGGGAAACGGCGACGAGGGGGAGTTCCCCCCCCTGTTGCGAGCGGGGCGAAGAGCACCCCCTGAAGGTGGCAATCCATGAAAGCAAGGCGGTCCCTCCGAAGATCAAGGATCGCATAGTCAAAACTTTGGACGGCGAGGGCAGATCGCTCGGTCAAATCCAGGCGACGGGGTTGCTGTGCGGCAACTTTCCGTCGGGGAGCCGGGCTGACCCCATTCGATTGTCCCGCTTCATCCGCACAAAGTAGAGTGGTGGTTCCGCTTACCCCGAGAGAATCTTTTTCACAATCGGGTTCGCTGGGTAGCGAACAGGAACCGAAGTGACAGACGGACCTGCCGCTCACCCGATTCCAAGGCATCTTGGAAATCAGGATAAGGACTTCAGCTAGCAATCCAGTTGGATCTCAGCTTTCCCCGTCCGGGTTCGAGGCTTCTGCAGCAGCAGCAGCAGCAGCGGCAGCCGGGGAGGTTTTGTGTTTGAACCGATGCCGAATTCCGTGCCCGAGCGGGATCAGCGAGAGAAAGATGCAACCGAAAAAGATCCATCCGAAGACCCGCGAAGTCTTCACGAGATCGGCTAGAAATGTCTTCCGAAAGTGATCGAGAGTTCCGTAGGCAAGGACCCGGGTTCCGGTGAGAGTGGGGGATTTTTGGCCGCTGACGAGATCCACGATTTCCCCTGGTTCTCCCCAGACCACCACCGGATCTCCGGGTTTCAGTGCCACTTGCCACGGCCTCGGACCTCCCTCTGGCCAGTGGAAGGCCTGTTTTGCAGAATGGATTCCTGCGACTTGGACGACCACCCCATCGCTCATACGAAGGTCGAACTGGATGGGGAAATACGAGTCACCATCGACAAACTTGGTGAGACCGGGCGCGGCACCGACATAGTAGGAAAGAAAATCCGAATGCGGCTCCCCTTTGTCACGGTTTTCGAGATCTCCGATGACACCCACCGCAAAAATGCCAAGTCGCCTCTCACTCCAAGGCTGAGCAAAAAGGGTCGCTACCTCTTTTCCCGTCGTGGCGACCGGTGCGTTTGGGAGGACACTGGCATCGACCGCTTCGAGCCAGGAGACCACGGCAACGATGCCCATGACGAGGGCAATGATCACCGCCATACCGGCTGCCTGAACGGCCTGTTGTTTTCCCCGGGTGCGTGGAATCACGAGTTTAATAATCAGCCAAGTGAGGCAACTGAGAAAATAGAAGGTGGCTCCTTTTACAAAATAGGTTTCGAAGAAAAGGAGGTTGACCGTGGAAGAGGTGAGAAAAACGATAACCAGCGAGAGAAGGGTAATCGAGGCGACCAGCAGGGGCCGCCAGGTCCGGTGCCGATTGCGGAGGAAAAGAATGAATCCCGTTAGCAGGATCGCTCCCGAGAGACCCCAGCGAACAACATCACCGGCGTAGGGCGACGTCAGGTAAAACAGGGTGAGAACAAAGACCACGGCACCGCAAGTGGCACGGAGATTCCCGCCTCGTTTCCACGTCACCCCGATCGCAAAAATCGCGAACATCGCAAGGCCGCTGAAAAAGAGGGCGTGAAGGTTTCCGGGGGTGAGTTCCCGGTTGAGGAGAGTCAAGGACAGTAGGTTCATGCCGATCCTGCGTCGAACGGAAGAGGAACTTTGACCGTGCCAATGATTTGCCGATCTGGCGAAGAGTTTCTCACCGAGCCATCCAGTTTTTCAAAACCCAAACACCCGATCAAGGCGAAAGAGCTAACTCGCCTTGGAATCGCGCTGCGCCTCCAGCGAGGTGCGCTCCTCGCGTCGGACGGTAAAACGAGGGTGGGTAGATTCGTGGTCCGGCACCGATCCAGAATCGATCGATCCAAAGGCAGGTGCATCGTGATGAGTGCGACGTTCGTGGACGACGATTTTGGATTCCGAGAGAGGGAAGACCGCCCATTTGTTGACCATGGATTCGATCCATTCGGTGACATCGCTGACGACGCGGGCAGCTCCGGTTTCGCTGAAGATGTCGTGTCCGAGATCATCGACACGTTCGTAGTCGGCCTGCGAGTAGAGAGTGTTGAGGGCGAGTGCTACCTTCGGCGGGACCACGGTATCCCGGGCACCACTGATAATAAAAATCGGCGCACTGATCTTGGAGGCATTTACGGCGGGGCGGTGGCGGAAAATCGGCGAGAGAAACCGAAAGAGTCCGACCGAGGTCATTTGAAAATGGAGATGCGAGATCCCAGCCGGGGCGATCGAGTTCAGAAGCACTACAGGGCCGGTAGTCCGCTGGGAAGCGACGATTTGCGCAATGAGCCCCCCCATCCCATGGCCGATCAGGACCGGCAAATCGTGCGGCTCGAGAGTGTCGATGATGTGGTGAACGCCGCAGACGAGATCGTTGAGGGTGAGCGATTTTCCCGCACAGTGAACCGGGAGAGTGACCCGGACGAGGTCGTGACCGTTCGCGTAGAGCTCGTCATGGAGCGGTTTCATCGAGTCCGGGTCGGTTCCGGGTTCGGGAATGAGAAGAATCGTGCTCATTGTATTTTCCGGTCAATTCGGGAAACCAACCCGAATCTTATGGTAAATACAATTTACTCAAATAATCTGCATTTGCGAACAAATTTTACAAAAATTGTGGTTTTTCTAAAATTATTCCGTAGGCGCATTCGGAGCGAAGAGCATCACATCCAAGGTAGATGGATCACCCACCGAGTATTCCTCCCAGAGCAGGAAACCGTCGGCGTTGCGATCCATCACTTTGAAGGCGTCGGGAAAAGTCGAATGTGTGAGAAGAAACTCTACCGCTTCTTTCTCCTCGATCTGTTTGTCATCGTTTTTATCGAGTCGATGAAACTGCTCGTCATTTGCCGGGTCGGAAGGTTTAGCCGCTTTCCATTCCAGAATCGAGATGGCTTTGTCACCGTCGGTATCGACCTCGGCGAGACCCTCGCGGTGTTTGTACTTTGCCAGATCACTGAGGGAGACTCGTCCATCACCGTCAATATCTACGAGGGCGTACGAGGCCTGGTCCATCACTCCCTCGTCACTCTTTGAGTCCATCGTCTGGCAGGAGGTCAAAAAACCTAGAAAGAGGAGAAATCCCGTGGGGAGAACGAGGGACAAGCGTGGCGCGGCGGAGGTCTTCATATCGATTCAGCAGTCGGAGTGATCAGAAAAGCCCAGGAAAGGCCGAGCGATGTCTGATTCTCTTTCACGAATCCCAACAGTTCAAGTCTCACCCTTTCTTCTCAGGCGTCTTTTCGAGCCTGAATCCGCTGGAAGCGGTTCGATAATCGGTTCATAGTGGCGTCATGATTCCCGATCTCAGCCAGTCCCTCTCAAGACGCTCCGCTCTCTCGGCCTTTGGAATTGCTCTCGGGGCCGGTGGCCTTGGGGCCTTTGCCGCGAACGCTCCCAAGCGCATTCTCTTGCGCTCTTCGTGGCAGACGGTCAATATCGGCGATATCGCCCATACTCCCGGAGTCCTCCACATTCTCGAAGAGTATCTCCCCGACGCAGAGATTACCCTCTGGCCGAGCGTCATCGACAACGGCGTAGACGTCCTCCTCACGACACGATTTCCCAAACTGAAAATCGCAAAGAGCGCTGACGAACTGAAGGCGGCATTCGCGGATTGCGAATTTCTCCTCCACGGCTCGGGTCCCTCCCTCGTCGCGGAGCGTGATGTGAGGCGGTGGATCGAAGCGACCGGGAAACCCTATGGAGTCTATGGCATTACCCTGCCGAAAAAATCATCGTCCTCGACCAAGGCAACTCCAGATGGCGTCTTTCAAAAAACGATCGCGGTGCTCAGTGGCGCTCGTTTTGTTTTCTTCCGAGATTCTCACTCGCTCGCTCTCGCCAAAGCGGAAGGTTGCAGCTCACCGGTGATGGAGTTTGGACCCGACGGCGCTTTTGCTTGTGACCTCACGGATGACGAGAGGGCCGTTCAGTTTCTCAAAGCAAATGGTCTCGAAGAGGGGAAATTCCTCTGCTGCATTCCCCGACTTCGTTACACCCCCTATTGGCTGGTGAAAGATCAGCCCAAGGATGAAATAAAGGACGCTCACAACGAGGCAATGAGAGCCCACGATCACAATCCTCATCTGGAAGCGATCAAACGAGTCGTCGCCGAGACCGATCTGAAAATCCTACTTTGTCCAGAGGATCGCACTCAAATGCAGGTCGGGAAGGACAATCTCTACGATTTACTTCCCGAAGAGACCAAAAAACGCGTCATCTGGCGTCCAGACTACTGGCTCACCGGGGAAGCAGTAAGCGTTTACGTGCGCAGCGCCGGTCTTTTTGGAAATGAGATGCACTCCCCCATCATGTGCATCGGTCACGGGATCCCCGCGATCGTCTGCCGCTGGGCCGAACAGACCTCCAAAGGATATATGTGGGAGGACATCGGCCTCAGTGAGTGGCTTTTCGACTTTGATCAAGAAGCTGACGTCGTCCGTCTCCCGGAAGTAGTTGTCGAAATGGCAAAAGATCCCGCCGGAGCGAGAGCAAAGGCGGAAAAGGCGCGTGCCTTTGTCGAGAAACGCCAGAAAGAGACGATGGCGGTTCTCGCGGCGACGCTGAAGTGAGGTTCCTCACAATGCACCTCAAGGCCGCACCGCTATTTTAATGCGTGCAGCACATCGGTTCTTCCAGGCTCTTGAGCCGTCGAAACCAGAGGAATTTCCGCTGGAGAAGCGGGAGCGGTTCAAACGCTTCCGCGTCACCGTAGATTTCTCCGTTCTTCCGCCCGAGTTTCTGTTCGACTCCATTTCGGATGTAGGTCACTTCAAAATCCTCGTTCATTTCACTGACAAGGCGGCGGAACTCAAACCAGGGAAGAAGATGGAATCCGATATTGGCAAATTGTTGGATCCCGCGCGGCCGCTTTGATGGCCCGAGGATATTGGGGGCGGATTCGATGACGTCGACAATGTCGGTCTGGAGATGGAATAGGTCGTTGCGGCGCAGGAAGAAATGATTCCCAGCCGCTTCAGAACGCAGATTACTGTACATCGAGAAAGACGTCTGGGTGCGTCCGCCGAGCCATGGCCACGCGCCATTGAGGAGCACCGGGATCAATCCCAACCAAGCCCAGGTCCACGTAGCCCGATTCGGGAGTGAAGCGTCGCGGCCCCGTGCCTTCCAGCCTGCCACTAAATAGCAGGTACTGATCCAACAAGCCCAAAAGAAGAAGGCAAAAAAGCCGATCCGGTTGGCCTTGTGGAAGACCTCATAACTGCGCTCAATCAGCAGATAGAGGGAACCTTGGATCACCAAGGTTAGGAAGAATCCGCCCACCACGATCATTCTCGCGCGTTTTCGGCCGAGGATTTCATCGCCCTTGCCGAGCCACCGCAACTGGCGATTCCAGAGAGCCTGTAGCTCCTGCCCCCAAGAAATCGGGAGAAAGAGGACGAGCATCCCAAGAATGAGAGCCGTGAAACTGAAAATACCCGCTGCCGGATGAATCGAGAGCCAGAGATGAAATCCAATCGCCGCAATGAAACCCGCAAACCGGGTTTTTCGGAATAGAAGCAGCAAGGGGATTCCGAGTTCAAAGATCAACGATCCGAAGGCGGTGCATTTCAGGGCCCACGGGGCGGTCGGGATCAATCCAAAGAAGTATCCAGCAATCTCCGTGTGAAGTTGAGCCGCGCAGGAAACATCGATATTGAAGTAATCCCAGTTCAGCTTTTGGATGACAGCCCAAAAGTACATGATGACGACAGCGACCCGGAGAACGGGTGCAAACCGTTCATAGAGCCGTCTCCCCTCCCCCACCGGAGTGGGCCCAAATAGAAATCGCGAAAGGGCGAAAATCAAAAACAGCGTCGTGAGCGCACCGGGGATATACCCGTGGGGAATCCCGGGGAGGAAAAAATAGAGGGCCTTCACGGCTACCGCGACAAGGGCGAGGAGAATACGATTCCTCCATTCCCCTTTCACCTGCGCAAATGCCGACCGGCCCGGTCCGGCGACAAAAAACCCCACCATCGCGATCAAAATGATGACATGCAGCATCCCCTCGAAGAGAATGTGATTTGGAACAAATGGCAGCTTGTGCCACAAGTTCATCAACGAAGCGACGATCAGAAATCCAAAGCGGAGGGAACAGGAAGGATGGTAAATCACCGCCACCGCTGCGATCGCAAGAACCCATCCCTGCCAGGACTCCGTCCAGAACGTGAATGCCAGTTGATGCGCCAGCGTCGTGATCGCCCACACGAGCGAAAACGTGGCAAAGGGACGGTATTCGACATCTACTGCCTGAGCGCGGTTTGTATTCATCGGGATTCCGCATCCTCCGATGGTCCCACACGGAGAGCAACTGACAAAACGAGGCGCATTCAGTGCGATTTGCAGAAGTCTCTAGGGATCAGATCGTGCGGAACCTGCTCCAGATATACCGTCCCCGCCTTGACACATTTCTCGCCCGCGAGGAGGCCAGATTCCCGGCACAGTTCCATTTCGTTCACTTCCTCGGGTGAAGCAAATTCGGTGAATTCATAGCCCATCCGTTCCGCGCCAGTCATGATCTCGTTCCAGACGGGAACAGCAATACGCCCACCATAGGCACCGGACATGATCGTTTCGGGCTGATCGAGACCGATCCAGACCCCGCCGGAAAGACGACTGGTATATCCGACAAACCAAGCGTCCTGGAAATCGTTTGTTGTGCCCGTTTTTCCACCAGCCGCCGCAGTGAATCCGAGATCGCGAAGGCCTGCCCCGGTGCCACCTTCTTCGAGCACTTTTTTCAGAATGGTGGACGTCATCCAGGTAGCACCGGGTGAAAGAACCCGATAGTTTTCATCCTCGTGCCGAAAGAGTTCCGTGCCATCTCGATCCGTGACCGACTCGATGAAATAGGGTTCGTGGCGGATTCCCTCGGTCGCAAAAATCGTGTAGGCACTGGTGACCGCCCGCACGCTCGCGCCGACGGTTCCTATATAAATGGGCGCGGTGGGTTCCTTTCGCTCCAGCTCACCGAGCCCGGCATACTCCATCATGGCGATGACCCGCTCGATTCCCGCCCTTTCCCCGATGCGGACGGTCATGGTATTGCGTGATTTGATGAGGCCGATCTCCGCCGGTAACATTCCGCCGAAGACTCCGTCAGCATTCTCAGGCGACCAGTCCGTGCGATCCCAGCGGATCTCGCCGGGCTGAATGGCACCGTCACTGATGAGCATTCCGGGAAACAATCCGCGTTCAAATGCCGTGCCGTAGACGAGAGGTTTAAAAATCGATCCCATGGGGCGCTGCGCCTGGGTACTGCGATTGAAGGCACTGTGGGAAAAATTCCGTCCCCCCACGACCACTCGCATCGCGCCTGTGAAATTTTCCATCACCACGGTAGCTGCCTGCAGATAGGCGGGATCACCCGAAGTATATTCGGCCAACTTCGGATGGGAGTACCCTGGGGCGTTCTCCAACAAAGAGAGTTGGGAGGCGACCGCCTGCTCTGCGATCGACTGGAGACGCATGTCGAAGGTCGTGCGAATCGTGAGCCCACCCACCCCGGTGAGAGAGGGAAATTTTTCGTCTACCGCGTCGCTCACCATCTGGAGCAGGTAATTCTGTTCGGAGATTTTGGCGTGCTCCCGCAGCATCCGCATCCATCGCTCCTGAGGCAGCACGGTCGGTTGTTCGGCTTCTGCGGCGGCCAGGTCCTTCTTCGAAATCAGGCCTTCATCCTCCATCCGCAGGAGAGTCCCACGCATCTCGCGTAGGGCGGCATCGTAGTGGCGAAACGGTGAAAAGCCATTCGGTGCCCGAATCACTCCGGCCACCATCGCCGCTTCGGGCAGAGTCAAGTCCACCGCTGATTTTCCAAAATACCCCTGTGAGGCTTGCTCGATCCCGCTCATTCCTGTCCCGAGAAAGACCCGGTTGAGGTAGAACATTAAAATGTCCTCTTTGGGGTATTGCTTTTCGATACGGCGAGCGAGCGCCATCTCAAGCAATTTCCGCTGCATCGTGCGTCCGGTCAGATTGTACGTCATCCGCGTCAGCTGCATCGTAATCGTGCTTGCCCCCTGCACCGTGCGATTTTCCTTGGCATTGCGGAGCCAGGCGCGCACAAGCCCCCGGTGATCGATCCCATGATGTTGATAGAACCGGGAATCCTCCCGCGCGATGAGCGCATTTAGGAAAAAGGGGGAAATCTGGTCAATCGTGACGGGAATCCCGACGTCTTCACCGTGGAGGTAGCCGATGAGTTGTCCCGTCCCGTCCTCCACCGTAGACTCCATCGGCATTCGGCCCACCGCTGAGATGTCGTAACGCGCGGCCATGCGGTCGTAGTTAAACAACACCATCGCCACAATGAGTAACCCGGCGCATAGACCGGCGAGAGCGAGGATGACGAGAAGTCGGATGAGCGGATACTTTAGAAATCCGGTCTGTTTTCCCGCAGGTTTCCCACCTCTCTTCCGGTCCAACGAGCGTTCCCTCCCCCGGCGGGAACCGCTCTCACGCTTGCGCGAGCCTCTGGACGGTCGTGTCATCCTTCAATGAAACTCCTACGCCATTGCGAGGATGAGACGCACCGAATCGACCCGCAGAGGGGTCTCGGTCAGATATTTTTTCAGATCTGCCTCGGCCTGACGAAGGAGAGTGATCTCTTCTTTGCGCACCGGGTGTTTCATCTCTTGGAGACGCTCCAGACGTTTGATTTCCTCCCCCAGTTTTTCCTCCATTCGCTCGATCGCTCCGGCGCGAATCTCTTGAGCGACTTTCTCCGACTCATTGCCCGCGATCTCCAGGAGCGGAGGGACCGTCGCACGCAGAGCTCGCGACTTCTCACGCAAAAATGTGGTCGGGCCGGGCCGTCCATCTCGCCGTATCCTCTCCAGATCAAAATCCACCGTTCGATTTCGCCCCTTCTGATCGACGATGACCCGAATCGGTTTCGAAGGGAGGAACCGCTCTGCGTGGAGGTGGGCAGGTGCAATACACTCCAGCACACACACCGTCTCGAGCATGAGAAGTTGCTCGGCTGCATTCTCCAGCCGAAAGAAACCCGCGTTGCCGTGGTCGGTGGAGATGAGACCGTCCAAGGCGCTCATGACCATGGGATGATCTTCCGTCAGGAAAACGATATCCTCACGAGCGAGCGCGAGAGCTCGGTCAAAGGTGACTGATATCCCGTCTTCGGGAAGGCCCGGAAATGCATCGGCAGAAAAGAGGTGTTCCGGCGTGAGGACATAACTGCGATCCCCAAGGTCATCGACCGTCACTCCAAAATGGTCGAACACTTTCAGCATCAGATGCTCCAGTCGGTTGTCCTCATCATCGGCTTCGATGCGGGAAACCAGAGCCTGGCCCTGATCTTTGTCGAACGAACTCATCTCGAGAAGATGATCTCTCCCCGACTCCAGCTCCTCATCCATCTGCTTTTTGAAAGCTTGGGTGCGGTCAAGGAGAGCCGCGAGCGACTCCGCCCTCTCCACCGGATCCGCCGCGAGGAGGCGTTCGAGCTCGGTTCGGAATTCACGATAGATCGCCCCGGCTCCGTGGAGCGTATGCTCGAAGGCCCCGAGCCCCCGATGGTACCACTGCGCCTTGAGTTCCTCTCCGGTTCCCTCAATGAAAGGAATGTGGATATGAATGTCCGCCGTCTGGCCGATCCGGTCGAGACGACCGATTCGCTGCTCAAGGAGCCCCGGATCCGAGGGCAGGTCAAAGAGAATGAGATGGTGAGCAAACTGAAAGTTCCGCCCTTCCGAGCCGATTTCCGAACAGATCAAAATGCGGGCACCCATCTCCTCATCCGCGAACCAGGCCGCATTTTTGTCTCGCTGGAGCAGGCTGAGGCCCTCGTGAAACATCGTCGCCTGAGCACTGATCCGTTCGCGCAAGGCCGCTTCAATTGCTTCGACCGTTTCCCTCGCGTGTGTGATGAGGAGGAATTTGGATTCCGTATCAGAGCGGAGGAGGCTCTTGAGCCAGTCCATCTTCATTTCAAAACCCTCCTCCTCGTCGCAAGCGATCGGGATCAGGTGAGCCTCCCGTTTCGGGAACGTATCCAGCACGATGCGGCGATTGCGGAAGAGAACACGACCGGGTCCATGCAAATCGATCAACGCAAGACGGCAGGCATCCCTTCGCGCCGGAGTCGGATCCCCCTTCAACTGCTCCGCCGTGTCTTTCCCGAGCAGCTTTGCGATCTCCTTTACTTCCTTCGCCGAGAGCGCCTTATCGGAACGCAGGCGATCCGCCAGAGTCGAAATAGACCGGTAGTGGTCGGACTCCTTGATGAACTTTTTCAGATCCGAGAACCGAGCGGGATCAAGGAGACGCAATCTCGCAAAATGTCCCTCGCGCCCGAGCTGCTCGGGAGTCGCGGTCAGGAGAAGGAGACCCGTCGAGTTCTTCGCAATCGCTTCGACCGCATCGTATTCCGGGCTCGAGGACTCGACGCTCCATTCGAGGTGGTGCGCCTCATCCACGATCGTGAGATCCCACCCCCCGGCCGCTGCCTGTGCCGCACGATTCGGGTTCGACGCGATCCACGAAGTCGCACAGAGGATCATCTGATCGTCGAAAAAGGGATTCACCACCTTATCCGGGTCATCGGCGAGAGCACCCGATTCGATCGCCCGGGCACGGTCTTCATCAAAAATCGCAAACGACATCGAGAACCGACGATAGAGCTCGACAAACCATTGATTTACGAGCGCATCGGGCACGAGAATGAGGATGCGGGACGCCCGCCCGCAGAGATGGAGACGATGGAGAATGAGACAAGCCTCGATAGTCTTTCCGAGACCGACCTCATCAGCGAGGAGCACCCGCGGAGCAGGGCGGTTCGCGACCTCCTCCGCGATATAGAGCTGGTGGGGAATCAACGAGATCCGACCTCCCACGAGTCCCCGCACTTCGCTCGCCCGTGCCTCGTGCTGGCTCCGGATCGCCGACTGACGGAGACTCCAGATACGAGGATCATCACTGATACCCGAGAGCAGCCGCTGCTCCGGCCGCTGCACGTTCATCGTGTCAGAGAGCCCACTCTCGGGCAGCTCCCGCCCAGCACTGTCGATGTAAGTGAGCCGCTTATCATCCTCGCGCACCAGAGCCACCGAAAAAGCATTGCCAGCCTGGTCCTTTACCGTGTCCCCCGGTTCGAAGACCACCCGGCGCAGCGGCGCATTGCGGGCAGCATACGTGAGCGTCTCCCCGACAGCCGGGAAAAAGGCCTGAACGTGGGAATAATCACAGGAAAGTATGAGCGCGAGTCCAAACTCGGTCTGAGTTTCACTGATCCAGCGCTGCCCTGGGGCAAACTGGGACGGGTCGGCAGTGTCGGTTTGATATCGCGAGGCTTTCATCCAAAAGTAGCGGGAGGGTCACAAGGGTAGCCCGTTTCCCGCATTGCGCCACTCTCGGGAAGAGGAAAAATTTTCTCCCAGAGAACAGCGGCCAACCGCAGATCTCCCCAAGGTCACAGCAACCTTCCGCTTGGAAAGAGCGCCTGACCGTTTATCTTCCCGCCAACCTATGGACTGCGAGCAAAGAAATATCGTCAACGCCCTTCTCGAATCCTATCACGAGATCGGCGGGATCAATCGCCTCGACAGCGCGAACCTGCCCTCCAAACGCACCGTCACCGCGACCTGCGAAAAGCTCCTCCAGCTTCTTTTCCCAGGGTACCACGATGAAGATCCCATCCCGACCGATGAACTCGAAATGATCACCGGAGAGAGGATCGCCACCCTCGTCGAGTCGCTCGAAGTGGAAGTCGCGAAAACACTCCGCTTGCGGGATGTGGAAAAAGGCGGGAACCGCACCGGACTCCGTCAACAGGCGAGAGAACTCGTCTGCCGCTTCCTGCGCGATCTACCAAAGATCCGCTACCTCCTCCAGACCGACGTCGAGGCAGCCTACGAAGGCGATCCTGCCGCAAAGAATTTTGACGAGATCATCCTCGCCTATCCCTGCATCGAGGCCATCGCGATACAACGCTGCGCCCATTGCCTCTACGTACTCGACATCCCGCTGATTCCCAGGATCATGACCGAGTATGCCCACAATCTCACCGGGATCGATATACATCCCGGCGCCACCATCGGGACCCACTTTTTCATCGACCATGGCACCGGAGTCGTCATCGGAGAAACCTCCGTCATCGGGAACCATGTGAAACTCTATCACGGAGTAACCCTCGGAGCCCGGAACTTCCCCAAAGACGAAAATGGCCGCATCGTCAAAGGCAATAAACGACATCCCAACGTCGAGGACCATGTCGTCATCTATCCCCATGCTACCGTGCTCGGAGGCAAGACCACTATCGGGACACGCTCCACCATTGGGGCGAACGTATTTCTCCGCGAGAGCGTCCCCGCCGACACCTTCGTCACGAACGTCGGGGAGAAAGTCACCCTCTGTAACAAAATCACCGGCGAGATCTTCGAATCAGTAGAAGAGAGCGATACCTGAGCAAGATGGAGGAACAAGGGGAGTTATTCGAGGCAGAACCCGCCCAGGCGGCAAGCGACGACGCAAAAGCCTACCATCACCCGACCGCAGGGCGCGATGCCGCCTTGACCCTCGTCGCCCGGG
Source organism: Verrucomicrobiales bacterium (assembly GCA_018058245.1). Classification (GTDB taxonomy): domain Bacteria; phylum Verrucomicrobiota; class Verrucomicrobiia; order Verrucomicrobiales; family DEV007; genus Arctic95D-9. The sequence continues at coordinate 3,276 of JAGPCC010000038.1, read as the reverse complement.
ACCTCGTCAGCGAGTTGGGGCTCCCCATCCTCGCCGCCTCCGTCGTCGTAGATTGGAATCCCCGGATGCGCACCGCAGCCGGCCGAGCCTTCTCCCGGGACCACCGGATTGAACTGAACCCCCGGCTCCAGAGCCTGCCCGAAGGACAGCACGAGCAAGAACTGAGAAATACCTTTCTCCACGAACTCGCCCACCTCGTTGCCATCGAGCGGGCCGGCAAAAAGCGGATCCAACCCCACGGAACCGAGTGGAAAACCGCCTGCCGGGACCTCGGAATTCCGGGCGAGGATCGCTGTCATTCCCTCGATTTCTCCCCCCGTCGACTCTCGCGCAAATACGCCTACTGCTGTCCGCAATGTCAGACCGTGATCCGTCGCGTGCGTCGCCTCAAACGCCGCGTGGCCTGTTTTCCCTGCTGCAAAACTCACGCCGGCGGACGGTATGACCCTCGCTTTCAGCTAGTAGAAACCAAGCTAGAGTAAAAGATCGTTCTTCGTAATCCCTGTGATACGCTTCGCTCGCTGATGACTCTTGCGAGATTCGCGATGGTGCTGGCTCTACGGGCGATCCGAATATCGGCGTGCTTGCGGTGCTCGTAGATCGAATCAGGGATGATTCGTCTGCGGTAGGAACGCGGAAGAGCGAATGCTTCCTTTCTTTGAATCAACTGAGAATTTTTGAGTAAGTTCAGCAACCGCATCATCCAGTGGCCAAATTTCAATTTCGGCGACCTCGAAGGGATCGAGGACGTTCATTGCGACTGCATCCGTGCGTTGATTCGTCAGATGCCGACCGATGCGACCACTCAATTTCTCTTTCGTCTGCCCTACGTAGATTGGCTCCAAGTCGTAGTCGTAAAATGCGTAAACGCCATGTTTGGCACCTCCGATGCTACGACCCTGTTCATCGCGATGCGCAAAAAATTGAGCGATTTGCTCTCGAATTGCAGCTACATCGGCAGGAAGTTCCTCACCCCTTTTTATTCGTGCCATACCGAAATGAATTGCCGGGTTCGGATGATTCCAGTTCGAGAAGGAGAGGATTCAAATAGTGAATTCCGATCCACTCCACTACGGACACGCAAACGGCGTCCCCGAACCCGAACAATGCTTTGTTGAGTGGCAAACTTGAACTCATCTTGAATTCGAAGGCTCCCATTAACTTGGCGCATTCTCGAGGAGTGAGAAGCCGAACACCGAACTTGCCCCGCCCTCCGCTAAACAGGATTTGGCGTCCGCTGCCTCCACGGGGAGTTCGCAAACATCCAGCGACGCCGTCACACCGAAGTTCAGCCATTGATCGACTATTGCGCACTCGACGGAAAACGGTGCCGTATGTTGTTTTGCTTCCACTGATCATCGAATCCGCAATCTCCCGATGGCGAGGGCTCATCTGATTGAGAAGGTAATCAGATCGCTCCTTACTCCACCAAAGACTCGAATTTGGGGAGAGGTCCTCAAGAATGTCAGCAAGGTTCAAGCTCCGAGTCGGGAGTGACGGCAATTCGCGGATCGTCCAGTCGATTTCAGGGTGCCAGAGAATAAAATCCGCAAGCGCTGCCGGTCGCCCAGTTTGTTCGAGCAGTGATAACTTCTTATCACCGAGACTTCTCTTTGTCGATTACTTCTCCTGCCGTTCACCCGTTTCTGTGTTTGCGTGCGGATTTTTGAGACACTTCTCCTTTCTTTTTTCCGCTGTGAGTTTCTTCCTCATCACGGAACAATCAGAACGCCCCACTCTTTCCAGAAGCAGCCGACTCTTTGGAACATTTCAACGACGGCGAGCCGGTAGGGTCTTTTCTGAAATAGCGCGAGGATCAGGATGAACGGGGTCGATACGAGCAGGACGACGGGATACAGCAGGACCCACCAAAGGAGGCTGAGCAGGAAGGAGAAAACGATTTCTGCGATGAAATACATGGCTGTGGCGGCAACCCGACTCCCCGGGAATCCAGACGCTCTACTTTTTCTCTCTCCATTTCCCGGCGAGCCATTTCGCGGTCTCATCGGCGATGACGTTGTAACCGGCGAGGTTGGGGTGGCGGTCGCTGAACCAGCCGGGGAGATGCCCGAGGATGCCGTCGAGTTCATTGTCCATCACGATGACGCTGCTGCCGTCGAGGTAGGGTTGGATTAGGGGATGATACTTTGCGGGGATGTTGGAGAGGGCAAAACGCCGGTAATTGAGCATGTTTTGGCCTTTCTTCAGTTCGGCCGCGTAACGCGGGTAAAGGTCAAAGACTTCGAGGGCTTCTTTTTCTGCGACCTGTCGGATGAGGTCGTTCATTTCTTTGCTGGCTGCTTCGTCGGAGAAAGGAATGACGGTGGTGAGAATGATCTTCGCGGCAGGATGATCACGCCGGAGCAGGCCGATCAGTTCTTCAAAATCTTTCGGGAAGTTCTCAGGGAAATTTTCGCGTCTCGCCCGATCGTTGATCCCGTAGCGGACAAAAATGGTATCGAGTCCGGGGAGTTTTGCGACCTCCCGTTCGTAGCGGCCCGAGTCAATGAGCCGCCGAATAAATTCGCCGCTGACTCCGGAGTTGATGGAGTGAGTCGCGGGGAGATCGCCCTCCGCCGCGAGCAGCGTGTCGAGGACGGCCTCAAGGTGCGGTCCTTCCGGTTTCAGCTTCCGGGGGACGCTGCCCTCGGTCGTGCTGTCACCGAGGAGGAGGATCTGATGTTTGCCTTCGTGTTCCGCAAACAGGGCCGTGAGCGGGAGGGCAAAGAGGAAGGCAAGGAGAATCGGTTTCATGGCAGGTGGGGAAATCAGGGTTACGGAAGGGTGAGGAGTTTGTCTTGAGGGGATTTTGTCAGGAGAAGGCCGCGAAACTGCCATTCCTGCGCTTTTTCGTTTTTGTGAAGTTGCAGACCGATGGGAGATTCCCGGAGCATCGCTGGATCGTCGGTGAAGTCGAAGACAAGTTCGCCGTTGTTGACAAAGCGGATGCGGTTTCCGGTCACGAGGATCTCGATGCGGTTCCAGTCGCCGGTCTTTTCCGAGGAAAGTTTCACGGCTCCTTTTTGATCGTGTGGTTCGATGCGGTTGCGCCGATGGGCGTCCCAGATGCCCCAGTCGTGGCAAAACATAAGAAGAGGTCCACGAAAACCAAAGGAATTCCCTCCTTCGTCTTCGATGCGTTCGCCCAGTGCGGCGATGGCGGAGCGCATCGTGGAGTGCTCGGGGGAGACGGTCTGTTTGACTTCAAAAAGAAGGCGGAAGTCACGATAGGTATTTTTGGTAAAGAGGTAGGCGCTCGATGGCACGGCGTCGGTG
>JAGPCC010000037.1 GCA_018058245.1 Verrucomicrobiales bacterium | reverse complement strand
GATGGTTGTGCGGGTCTGTGAGGGCGCATTTGCTTCCTTCAGTTCAGTGTTTGTCAGGGGAACCAGTTTCACGTAACAGAGTGTTCCGGGGAGAGAGGGGAAGGGTGCGATTTCGAGAGCTTGTCCAGAAAGTTCCACTGCGGTAAGAAAGCACTCTTGAATCACTCCCCGCCGGTTTGCGAGGAGAGGTAGATTGTTGGCGAGTCGTTTGAAGACCGGCTCGTTGCTCAGTTTCGCACGGATGCCGTTTCCGCCCATTCCGAATCCACCCGAAGTAGTCGCGAGTCCCAGGTAGATCGCGTGGGGACCGCGCAGCGAGAGGGGCAGCGTTACGACTGGGGGATTCGTCTCTCCGTAAATGGACAACGCGGTTCCTTTCAAATCAGCCGTGGCAAAGGGAATCGTCTTCCATTTCCCTTTTTCGCGTTTCGCTGCGACTAGGGCGGACGTCGGTTCGACTTTTGAGAGATCGGTGAGAACGACGGCGTCGGTGGCCTGTGACCAGCGCCGTGAATCGTGGCGGAAGGTGTCGATCGGTTCCTGAGCCGCGAGGGGGATCAGAAAACAGAAGGGGAACAGAAGTAAGAATCTCTGCATCATCGAATCGATTCTTGGAATTTAGTCTTCTTTGACAAGGCGAACATTATCAATGAAGAAGGCTGTTTTTGTGGTTCCGAGCCCGCTGAAAAGGAAATAATTTGCCGCATTCCAACTTTCCTTGCAGGAAACCTTGGGAAACTCGCTCACGGTACCGTCTTCCTTTTGTACGGTTACGTAGTAGCTTCCGCTTCCGGTGGTGGCGCGGATCGTAAGTCGGATCCACTCGCCGGCGGGAATCTCTGCAAGAGGAAGACTGGCGCTGTTGTTCGCGATGAGTTTGCCATTTTGCCAACGGACGTAGGGACCGGCCGCGAACTCGCCACCTTTGACCCGCATTTCAAAGAACCAATCAGCCCCTGCCTGTGCCATGATGTCGAAGCTGATGGTGAAGGTCCCGGCCTCCCATCTCGGATAGATGTCCAGAATAGGATCGTAGCTGTGAGCAAGTCCGGGCATATCCTGAGCTTTCAAGCTTCTTTTGGACACTCCACCGCCCGTAACGGGTATGGGTGAGGCTGCCTCTTCGGACACGGTGAATCCTTCACCTAGATCGGCCTGACCGGCAGCCCGGTCGAATTTCGCATTCCGGATTCCGAGTAGACCCTGCGGAGTCCCCTCAAAAGTTTGCAGATCAACGCGGTACTCCGGAGCGGGCCAGGGTTTCGCTTCCGCTTCCCATGTCGGATAGTCATGCCCCTTTGCCGCAAGTTCCCTCCAGGCCGGATCGTCTTTGCGAACTCCGGCGACGGTGAGATCCCAAGGTTTAAATCCGATTTTTTCCGCCGGACTCCCTTTCTTGAGACGAAAATCCCGTGCTTTCAGATCTTCAAACATCGGGTCTTCAAAGAGGGATCCTGTGTCACGGCCCATCTTTCGCCACTCGTCCCAGGAAAAATGAGATTTTGTCAGGAATTCGGGGACCTTCCCGTCGGTAGGCCAATAGAGGTTGTTCCGGAAGATGAGGCTGTCCTTCGGATCACCCCGTTCCGGTTTCTCATAGAATTTCCAGTTCCATTCGCCGCCATCGAGAAGGGGGGCTTCGGGTTCCCAAACGACAATGTTTCGTTCGTATTTGAAACGGAGGCGGGATTCGTTTCGTGATGCCTGGATCTGTGCGGTATGACCGAACGCAAAGATGTTGTTTCGCACGACATTAAAATATCCGTAGTGCTGATGAAACCCGGCGTTCCAGGTATCGTGTACAAGATTGTTTTCCATCAAGGTGTCGGCGCTTCCTTCGTCATTGTAGAGCCCCCATCCGCCGTAGCGGTGGCTTGCGATGTGATGCACATGATTCCCCCGAATGATCGTGCCCGGCGAGGTCCCCAGTCCGTAGTAGCCACCCATGTCACTGAGGTAGGCCCAGCCGAGATGATGAATGTGATTGTTCTCGACGAGAGTCTCACGGGAGGCGGTGTCGCCATATCCCCAGTTCCATCCCGCACTGACGCCGGTGTAGTAAAAATCTGCAATATCGTTCTGGGTAACGGAACAATGTTGGGTGTGTGTCAGGACTACACCACAGGCGCTGGGATGAAGTCGCCCGCCGTGCTGGATGATGCAGTTGTCCACCGAGATGTGATGATTGACCCGATCGTCGGAGGGGCGGGCGATTTCTCCGATATAGACCCCGCCGCCACCGAGGTCGTGGAGATGGCAAGATCGCACGGTGGAGCGAGAGCATCCGTTCCGGAACCCGATTGCATGACGCCCGAGGTGGGCGATTTCGCAATCTAGGAAGTGAATCTCCGTGCTGTCTTCGATCTCGATGGCGCTGTCAACAGTGGTCGCGGCCTGACCATCGTGCAGACCGTCAGCCGGGTAGGTGTAGTTTCCGTGTTGGAAAGAGAGACCAGTGAAGTGGATCGATTTTGCGCCCGTGATGAGAAGGAATTTGTCCGCGACGGGAGCTACCACTTTGGCATGGGCCATGTCTTCGCCGTCCATCGGCAGATAGAGGAGTTCTCGCGACGTCCGATCAAGAAACCACTCGCCAGGAGCGTCGAGGGCAGAGCGGATATTCTCAATCCAGTAGCGTTGATCAGGTTCATATTCGACAAAGGGATAGCGGGATCTCCCTTTGATCTGGACACTATTCGTTGCCTCGTCGAGGGCCTTGATCCGACATTGGCCCACGGCCCAGGCGTGCGTGACAGTTAGGAGAGCGGCGTCGCGCTGCGCCTCCGGGATCGCCTTCAGGATTTGAAAGTGCTCGGGCGAGACCGAGAATGCATGAAAATTCATGTTCTCCTTCAAGTCGGGGAATGTAGTGGGCCCGACTGCTTCGGTGATATGGAAATATCCTTTATTCGGAGTGCGGGCGCGAGTGGCGCGACGACCGTTCACCCAAATTTGTTCGAAAGGGACGTATTTCTCCGGGAGAATCGTTTTCCAGAGTCCTGCTTCGGTCTTGCTCCAGCCGGTGATGGCAGTCCCCCCGGAGAAGATCGGTTTTGCGCCGGTAACGGCTTCCCAAGTGATCTCACTGTCAGGCTCACTCAGTTCGAGGGGACTCGTGAGAGGATAGACTCCTTCCTCTACAAGAATGCGGACGGGTTTTGGCAGGCCCCGCGCGGCATCGCGAGCGGCGAGGGGGGTGGAGATCGGTCCGTTAGGTGAGAGTGTGAGATCTGTCGCCAGCGAGATCACAGGAATCGTGACAAGTACGGTTCGGAGGAAAAATTTTGTCATGCGCAATTTCGGTGGGAACGGAGTGCTGAGGATCGCGATTCTATCGCAATGAGAGTGATTGCGCAGAAGGACCAGATAGGGAAAGGGTTGACGACTTTGGAGAGTGAGTCCAGCGAATCTGTGTCCACGTGGTATCCTAATTGTGGTGTCCACATGGCAAATTCCTCAGCGAGAGATCGGTTTTGGAGATCTTACTTTCCTAGCTTCGTTAGATTCGAAAGTTCTTCCGCACTCAGCGCCCGGTCGAAGACCACGACTCCTCCAATCCAACCAGTGAATCCCACGGTGCGGCTGCTGTGGATGACTCGACCAATCGTGAATGGCCCCCCGCTTTCTGCGTCCTTCGGGGAGTAGAGATCGTGCGGATACCACCAGGGATTGAGACGCAGTCCGACGAGATCCCGACCAGTTTCGATCCAGAGATCTCCGTCCTTCTTCTGAAGGGTGACTTCGACGCGGGTGTAGCCATATTCCCGAAGCTCGACACGCTCGTCCGCACTTTGACGGATGATTTTGACCGAGACAGGGGTGGCCTCGGGCGGATTGTAGTATTGATCCGCCGGGAACGAAGGATCTTCCCCGTCTTGTCGTCCCGGAAGGCTGGCGTAGTGGCCTTGCATGTAGGCATCGTAGTCGGATTTGATCAGTCCGCCCTGTTTCGGATTGTCCTGCCAGCGGTCTCCTGATTTTCCGTTGAGCCACCCCGTCAGTTCCTCCGTTTCACTGTCAAAAGTCATCGCAAAACACTGCCACGAAGCATCAATCACTTCGATCGGGGAATCTGCCGGGACCTCGGGAGACAGGTCGGCGGAATTGCATTTATGCATCGCATATCGAAGGTGAAAGGAACCGGCACCGTTTTCGGAGACGTGACCGCAGGCACTGCCCTCTTTATTGAGGCCTGCAAAGAGCGCGTATTGCCGCTGGCCACGCTCGACTTTCTGGATGCCGTTTGTTTCCTTTTGTTTCAAGTCAGTTCCCTCATGCCAGATGCCCGCGAGAGCATGATTGCCACTCTCGCGGATGGCCCAGACGACTACCGTTACGGCTTTTCCTTTTCCTTTGATGTCCAGAGGCGTGTCGTGAAGTCGGGAGCGAGGGACAAAGAGAAATGGTCGGAAGTCGGGATTTTCTTCGTTTTCGATGCGGATCGCCTCTCCGAATGGGCCCCGTCCGAGGAGGGGAAAGTCGGCGTAGGTCGCCTCCGGTCCCGTGCCCCAATAGTCTTTCACATAGTTTGCGGCATCGAGCGGGTAATTGGTTTTTGCTCCCTCCGGAACATGGGCGATGAATCGTTTCTCACCATCGGTCTCACGATTTTTGAAATCCCAGAAAGCCACCAGTCCGGGAGTGTTGACGACGATCGAGACCGGGCTTTTGTCGCTGTCGGCTGCCTCGGAAAAGGAAATGTTCATGGTAAGAACCGTGAGCGTGAGGAGTGGGAAGGAGTATTTCATGTGGCGGTGGGAACAAGGAAGCTCAGGAGTCAGTGAGCGGCGAATCGTTTTTGCGATCGGGTGTCGTTTTTTCCATGAGAAAAGGGTAGGGGAATCGGGGCACAACCTTGTTTTTCGTAGCCGGACGGGATCCGCCTGACAGGCTCTTCACGAAAAACTCATCCTGAACATACTCAGAATCCTGCGTGGCCTCTGGCCTGTAGTGCTTCCATAATCTTCAGCGCGGCGAAGGCGTCGTTGGCGGCGTAGAGTAGTTGTGCGGGGCGGAGTTCGGGGGCGGCCCAGTTACTGGTGGTGATGGATTTGGATTTTTTGAATCCCAATTGGAGCAGCGCGCCCATGGCTCCACGGACACCGATCTGGCCCCGGTAACCCAGTTTCCGAAAAACGGGATCTAGGTCGAGGACGTGGTTGAGAGTGATTCCCAGTCGGCTCCGAATTTGTCCGTGATCGTTCTTTAATCCGAAACCTACCTTGAGGACGTGTCTGGAAGCGATGAGATCGGCGGCGGCCTTCTCGCAGTCGCTTCGATGAAGTTGGAAGAGAAAGGCTTTGTCAGTGAGGGCAAATTGAACAAGGTGAGGGCCTCCGCTCTTCTGTCCTGTTCGGAAAGTCGGTCTGGCTTCGGTATCAAATCCGGCAAGACCTGCCGCGAGGATTTCGGCGACCGCATTTTGGCACTCCGTTTGGGTCCGGGGAACGTAGATCTGGTTCTGGGAAAGGCCCTCGAAGGCGGGGAGGAGAGCCGTTTCTGCCTTCGATGGTGCCTCGGGTCGGGACGGTTTCCCGGCCCCTTCTTGGTCGTCTCCCGGCGAGTTGACTGCGTGTAGATCTAGTGAAGAAGAAGTCGGGTGGGTGCTGGAGTGGTGGCCGGGTTCGTTCATTTGTAGGAGCAGCTAGGTGGAATTCTGAATCAGGTAACTGGATGTGATCTCTCTTTTTGAATCGAATCGTACATGGAGAAATGAAGAATGAACTTTCTTTTTCTCTTGATGTTACCGAGTTTGGAATGCATCGTAGGCGGGTGGGTGAAAGAGTAGGGGTGATAGCCCTCCGCTTTCCGCCGGGCAGCTCACGGCACACTGTCGGTTGTACGCCCTGTCGAAGCAAGTCTTGGCCCCTTCAATTTTACTCTTATGTTTCTCTACGGAAAGACCGCCGCAAATGCCATAGCGGTGATGAGCTACCTTGCGGAACGTCCCTCCGAACTTGTGGGGTCGTCCGAGATCGCTGCGGCGAGGAAAATTTCCCACGCTCTCACTGCGAAACTGTTAACCCAGCTCTCATCGGCCGGTTTCGTGAAGGGGCAGCCTGGTCCCGGCGGTGGATACCTGCTGGCGAAAGATGCTTCCGAGATCACCTTACTCAACATCGTGGCCTTATTTGAACAGACGGAGGGACCTTCCCTTTGTCCTTTTGGACAGGGTTGGTGTGGATACGGGGATCCCTGTCCACTACACGAATCGCTTCTTTCCATGGAGGTACGCAGCCGCACGTTTCTGGAAACTACCCAACTTTCGGTGTTTAATCCCGATTTCGTGGGCGTGGCGGAGTCAGGCGTGGAAGTCGATTGAGGAGGGGGGATCAACGACCGGTCCCGGTGAGATCGGATGTCACCAGAGGAACCACCGCAAACGCCCTACTCCTATTCCTATTCTTAATCTTAATCCTGTTCCCTACTCTTCATCGTCCCGCGTCACAAAACGCTTGCGGTGCCAGATGAGCCAGAACAGGACGAGGATGGCCCAAGTCCAGGCTGCATAGATGTGGTGGGAAACCATTGTCGAGGGAATCCAAGCGACGACGGCGCGAGTGATCGCGGTGAGCACTCCGAGGAAGAGAAGGAAACGCACCCAATTTGATTTTACAAAGAAGCCGTCGAGATCTCCACTGTGCCCGAAGAGCACTCTCGATCCAACGATCAGGATCAGCATCCCGAAACCCCCGATGTAGAGCAAATGTTCGATCGCGATGTGCTGTTCATAGTGGAATGGAGCGAGGAGGAGACCGAGCCATCCGATCGCCAGAGACCAAAGCAAGCCGGTCGTGAGCGAACCACCCTGGCGAGGTTTCCAAGTCACCTCAAGGAGGAGGTATCCCGCCGCAACTAGTGCGCGCAGGGCGTAACCCATCCAGAGGAACCCAATGGCATTGCCGAAGGCTTTGCCGAAGGCTATGCCGAAGGCTTCGAGGAAAAAGCTACCCACGAGTAGTGCCGCCGCGACGAGCGCTCGAACGAGCATCATCCGAGTTTGAGCGGCGGTTTTTGGTTCACCAAAATCACCGCCAAGAATTCGAGGAAATACGAAGGACCCGATGCCGAGCACCGGTGGCAGGAGTAATCCTTGGTAGAGCAACAAGTTCGCGAGGCGATAGCGGGAAGGGTCTTCCAAACTCACTCCAGAGAGGTGCAAGATCGTACCGGAGAGACCGCACACGAGGCCCGTGAGAGCGAGGATCATCTGCGGTGGCGGGGCATCTTTGCGAAACTTCACTACCCGGATCACGAGGCACAGCAGGAGTGATCCGAGGAGGGCGGCAAACGCGGCGTCACCCCATGCGAGGTGTTGTGTCAAATGACAGACGGAACTCAACTGGTGCAAACCAAAAAGCCAGATCAGTTCCGCTGGGGTCAACTTGGGAGCGGTCGCCATGCGAGGACCTGCGGTACCGAGGAACCCGACAACAAAAGCACCACCAAACGACTCAATCATCAATCGCGAATGAACGAGATTCGGGAAAAAACTGAGTTGTTGCGCGTAGAAAAGGGGCCACAGGGACACGCCGATGATGCTCCAGATCGCGCCGCTCGCGAAGAAGATGCGATACGGTTCTGCCGCGATCCAATTCAATCCTCCTTTCCTCAGGCCGGGGGACTTGCGTTTCTTGTGTTTGCAGACGGGAAAGCTCATGAGGGAGAACTCGGCGGGAGAAGGGAGGACAAATCGATAACTCCTTCTCACGCTACCGCAAGCGCGTTCCGCCGTTCTTCTTCGTGCAGGTAACATCCCGGATCGGAACCCCAGAGATCACCCTTGTTCGCAAAAGCGGCGCGGGTTCGGAAGCCACCGCCGCAGATATCGAACCAGCGACAATCGGCGCAGGGACCGCTTAGGCGAGCCTGTCGCTCTGCGGTGGAAAGTTTTCCGATGGAGCGGATCGCCGCGAGCATGGGTGCGGATTCTGGATTCGCTCCCTCCCAGATCTCGGAGAACGGCATTTGCTTCACGTTCCCGAGAGTCACCCCCTGCCAGAATTGGTCGGGATGGACATTCCCTTGAGTATCGATGTTCGCGATGCCGCGGCCCGAACTGTGCGCCCCACCTCCGTTCCACTCCAGGAGACGGCGCGCCTCGGCGAGATTCGGATGCTGTTCACGCTCCATGCGCAAGAGCAGGTAGGCACCGTCTGCCGGTTGCGTCACAGTGAGTAGTTCGCGATCAATTCCCTGGCGATGCCATACTTCGACTCGGGCGATCAGCGTATCGATCGCCTTGCGGGCTTCGTGGGCTGAGAGGACTTGCAATTCGCTGCCCCGTCCGGCGGGAACGAGATGATAGAAACAAACTCGTTGGATCTCCTTCTCCTCAATGAAGTCGAGGATGCGGTCAATGTTCTCGACGTTGTGCCTTGTCAGGGTGAGTCGTAGACCGGTCTTCTGGTCCACTGCGTGGCAGTTTTTGAATCCGCGCACAGCAGCGTCGAAAGCGCCTTCTTTGCGGCGGAACTCATCGTGAATTTTCCCGATTCCGTCGAGGGAGATGCCGACGTAAGCGACGTTCGCCGCCTTGAGGAGAGCTGCTTTTTCTTCGGTGATGAGGGTGCCATTTGTCGAGATCGTCAGCTTCAGTCCGGCTTGTGAAGCGGTATCGACGAGATCGAAGAATCGTGGGTGGATCATGGGTTCTCCGCCCGAAAGGAGAAGGGAGGGGACTTTGTAGCTCCCGAGATCCGCCACGACCGTCTCCATCTGATCCCATGTCAGTTCCCCTAAATAACGTTCTGCATTGGAGTCCGAGTAACAATGCACGCAACGGAGATTGCAGGTGCGGGTGATGTTCCAGACTGTGATCGGTTTGCGACTGTCGGCGCTACCTTGTGCCGAGGTGCCAGAGCCATAGCGAAGTCCGTCGGCAGGTTGGGCGGCTCCAGTCCAGAGTTTGGTGAGATTGATCATGTGATGTTGGTGATAGAATCGGAGAGTTGAGAAAATAGTCGAAATGTCGAGGAAATGAGAATTACCCGGCGAGAACCGGTTCGTAAAGACAGGCGGGATCGGCGGCAAAGGGATCGCCGGTGACTCCGTAGGCTCGGGCGCGAGAACCTCCACAAACCGTGCGGAATTCGCATCTCCCGCATTTTCCACCAAGCGCATTGTTGTCGCGCAGGGAGATGAAAAGGGGATGTTGCCGGTAGATTTCCGCAGGATGGGTTTCCCTAACGTTGCCACAGACGATGGGGAGGAATCCGCTCGGAGAGACCTCGCCGGTGTGGGAGATGAACATCACACCGCGTCCGTCCCGGATGCCCGTGGGAGAATTGAGCCCTGGCCGTGTTCGGGTAGCTCCACCACTGCGGCGCTGGATGAGTACCCGGCGGAAGTGGTGTCCTTCCGTTGTTTTCACCGCAAATGGCGCTTTCCCAACGAGATCGGCCATGTCTTCGAAGATGCGTTCGATGTCGGCGGGATCAGGCAGATCCTCCAGACCCGCCCGGCCAGTCGGGACGAGGAGAAAGACGCTCCACATCGCGGGTTTGAGGACAAACATGAGCCGTTTAAAGGCCTCGTATTCCGCGACGTTTCCGCGAGTGAGAGTGGTGTTGATCTGAAGGCTCAGCCCTGCTTCGTGAGCCCGTCGCACCGCCTCGATCGTCCTGTCAAAGGTACCCGGAACCCCACGGAAAGCATCGTGAGTCTCGCGAGTTGCACCATCGAGACTGAGGGACATGCGCTGCACTCCAGCTTCCTTGAGTAGGGCAAAATCGGTTCGTAGAAGCCGAGGGGTCGCCGAGGGGCTCAGCCCGACATGGAGTCCGACGTCGGTGGCCGCGCGAACGAGATCGATGGCATCGCGGCGCATCAGAGGATCTCCTCCCGTGAGAATGAGCATCGGTGGTTTCCAACCGGCCAGCTGTCGGATCAGTCGGAGCGACTCATCTGGGTTGAGCTCATCGGGATGTCGGCGTGACTGCGCTTCAGCGCGGCAGTGCTGGCACGCCAGAGCACAGGCGCGCGTGATCTCCCAAAAGACAAGAAAGGGACGATCGTCGAAGTCATAACCCGTCGTCGTTGGCGAACGTGGGGAACCGATGGGCCGAGTAATGGGCAAGTCGAGCATGATTCGATAATTAAAGAATAAACTATCCTGAATTGCAACGGCTTGTTTCAAGAAACTTTCGGATCGATACCATGATGGCTCAAATCGTGAAACCATCTCAAAATTGAATTGGCGGAGAAAGGTCAAGATTTCCTCGTCGTTCGATAGCCGGAATCGGACGGTAAATTTGGTTGACGTTTGGGGGCGATCGTTTGTTAGTCGTAGAGTGGTTCAGAAATTGAAAATTTCGCTGGCTGTCTATCTCGGGATATTTCTGGTTCTTCCAGGGTGTCTCTGCGAGATGCTTGCGGTTTTCGGAATCACTTCCAGCGAGGCGGAACAAGTCCACCTTACTGTGGTGGGTGACCATGCTTCCTGGGCACCCATTTGTCATTGCGATGATGTTTGTGCGAAATCGGCAGAGATCGTAGGGAACTCCTCCCACTCGTCCGAGCAAGTTCTCTTCTGTCGAATCCAGATTCCCTTTCAGAGCGGATTCAGTGTTCCTGAAACTTTTCATGTCAGGCACGTAGGTCGTCCACCTCCACTTCCGGATCGACTCTCGTCTCAAAACTTTCACGCTCTCTTCAGTCGTTTCCTGATCTGATCCTTTTCGGATCGAGTCGGTGCTAGTTTCCCATTGTGCGGAAACGTAGACGGACATTTCGTCTTTCCTGCCGACCTTCCGTCGATCAGCGGTCTTCGCCCATCCCGTCGATGTGGCTGCCGTTCCTCCTATTTCTCCGGGTGGCTCCGTGGCTTCCCGCAACTCGCCGGGCATCGTTATGCGCCCTTCCAAGTTTCCCTATTTTTCAAAACATGATCTCTTCTCTATTCTTCCTACTACCAAAAATCACTCGGGTAGATCTTTCTGGATTTGCACTCACATCGTTCCTTCTTTTATCAGTCAGTTCGCTGACCGGGGAGGACTCAGAAAACGGAATCACTTTGGCGGAATCCACTGCAAAAGCGATTCAGTCCCATCCCTCGTTAAAACCTTATGACGCGGAACGCCGAGGTTCCGACGCGCGTATTATTTCCGCTTTGACGGCTCCGAATCCGGAACTTGAGGTGGAGGTGGAAGATGTCCTGGGCGACGGAGTCTACGAACGATTTGGTAGTGCGGTCTACAATGTCGGGATCTCGCAATTGTTGGAATTGGGCGGCAAGCGGCTTCTGCGGGGTGAAGTCGCCGAGCGCGAACGGGAAGTGGAGATACTTCGGTATGAGGTGGCGAAGCGAGAAGTCATTCGGGAGACTGCCGTGCGATTTGTCGCGGTGCAGGGAGCGCAGATGGCGGAGGCGAATGCGGTCCGGAATCTTGAAATCTCCCGAGAAAACCTCACCGTGGTGACCAAGCTCAGTGAAGGCGGGCGGGGATCGAAGGTAGATGTCGGGCAAAGTGAGATCGGGGCCAAGGAGGCGAAAATCCAACTCGATACCGCACAACGAATGACCGCAATGGCTCGTCAGCGTCTCGCTTCTATGTGGGGAGATGTAAAACCTCGATTTGATTCGGTGGCGGGTTCTCTTTCCCGACCTCCTGCTACGGTTCCTGAACTGGATTCGTTGGAAGAGGGGCTGGCGTACCATCCTCTCGTCGCGATGGCGGAAGCAGCGGTGAGAGTTGCAAGCCAGCGACTTACGCTTGAGGAAAAAAAGAAAACGCCGGATATGAACGTAGGTGTCGGATATCGGAGAGATAGCAGCATTGATGACAATGCAGTGGTTTTGGGTTTCTCCCTTCCACTTCCTCTGCGAAACCGCAATGAAGGTGGCATTGCGGAGGCGCAAGCGGGAATCGCGCTCGAAGAGGCAAAAGGGGAGCAAGTCCGCAGCGAGCTTCGGATGACACTCGGGGAGGAGTGGGCCCGCCTTGTCGGTGCCCACTCGACTTATCAGCTCATCAGCAATGACATGATCCCCGCAGCGCGGGAGCAATACAAAGCAGTGAATGAGTCCTTCCAGCTCAGTCGCATGTCCTATCTCGAATTGCTCGAGGCGCGACGTTCTCTCACCGCCGCCCAAAAGCAGGGAATCGATGCCCTGCGCGAATACTATGAGGCACGCATCGCGATCGAGGTGCTGACGGGCCGCGAATTCTAATCTGAAACTCTAACAATCTTCCCATACGATCTATGAAACCAAATTTTCTCTTCTACCTTTCACTTAGTTTGTGCCATGCAATCTCTCCCCATCTTGGTGCGGAGGATGCCCCCCATTTCTCCCTCGCTCCCGAGGCGCTTGCCAATCTCAATTTGAAATTCGATCGGGTTTCGTCCCGTTCCATTTCGCGGTCGATCCGCGCGTCCGGGGCGATTCGCCTCGATGAGAGCCGTGTCTCGGACGTCGTTTCTCGAATCGCCGGAGTAGTCGGCAAAGGGCAAGCCGCTCTCGGGCAGGTCGTCAAAGAAGGTGACCCGCTAGTGGAGTTGGAGAGCGCCGAGCTATCCGCTGCGATTTCCACTTATGTGGATGCCGAGCAGGAAATGCGTTTCACCCTTTCCTCGCTGGAGCAAGAAAAGGCACTTTTTGAGAAGAATCTAAGTTCGCGGGAACAATTGCGAGAAAAGGAACTCGCCTATGATCAGGCATTTGCCGAACATTCACGGGCACTTCAACCTCTCAAGTTGCTTCATTTCGACGAAGGAAAAGTCCACGGATACCTCAACGAGGCGGAAGAGAGAAATTATACGATTTTGACGATTCGGGCTCCGATGAATGGGGAGATCATCGCGCATCATGTCCGGCAGGGGGCCGCGGTGGGTGCGGACGAGTCCCTCTACTCGGTCGCTGATCTGTCCGTCTTATGGATCGATTGTTCTGTGCCGTTGAAAGACATCGGACCGCTCGCGGTCGGCGATCAAATGAAGGTTCGATCGACGGTGAGTGATCAACTCGGGGACGGAGAAATTGTCTACATCGCGCCTCTCGCAGATGAACAAAGTCGCACTGTGATGGTTCGGGGAGCGATTGCAAATCCAGATCGATTCTGGCGCCCCGGAACTCCAGTTGAGGTCAATGCCATCGCAAAAGGGGGCGCGGCGGCTCTCGCCGTTCCAAACAGCAGTCTCGTTGATTTTGAAGAGAGTAAGGCTGTTTTTGTCCGGTTGGAAAATGACAGCTTTGTGCTTACTCCCGTCGAGACAGGAGAAGTCGACGAGAATTTTACCGGAATCCTTAAAGGGCTGAACGGGTCTGAGACGATTGTTACGGAGAACGCGGCTCAGTTGAAAGGTCATCTGGAGATGACTGCCGGAGAATAGTCCTCAAACCACTACCCATTCTCAAAACGATGTTACACAAACTCATTCATTTTGCGCTGCAACAGCGCTTCCTCTTTTCGGTCCTGACGCTGGTTCTCGTTGGTGCAGGTGTCAGGGCATTCCGGGAGCTACCGGTCGATGCCTTTCCGGATATTTCGAATACACAGGTTCAGGTGATTGTGAAGGCTCCGGGAATGACTCCTGAAGAGGTGGAACAACGCATTACGTATCCGCTCGAAACGGAAGTTCGCGGGATTCCAAAACAGACCGTGCTGCGCTCGGTTACCAAATATGCTTTGTCTGTCATCACGATTGACTTCGAAGATGACGCCGATATGTACTGGGCGCGGCAGCAGGTCGCAGAACGAATCAATCAGGTTCTGGCAGGATTGCCCGACGGTGTGGAGGGCGGGCTTGCTCCGATTACGATGCCGCTCTCGGATGTTTATATGTTCCTCGTCGAGGGGGAAGGGCATTCAAATAGGGAATTGCGGAGCATTCTTGACTGGATCATTCGGCCCCGACTTCTCTCGGTGGACGGGGTTGCGGATGTAAATGCTCTTGGCGGTGAGGTGCGGAGCTTCCAGGTCGAACCCGATCCAGCGAGGCTGAAGTCGTATGATCTCACGATCGATGACATCTGCGATGCATTGGCCCGGAACAATCGGAATGCAGGAGGGGATAGGATCGTTCGAAACGACGAAGTTCTCCTCGTTACGACAGCAGGTCAGTTGAGAAACATGGAGGAAATCCGTGAAATACCTGTCGCTACGATCGGAGGGCACCCCATCTTGATCAAAGATATTGCGAAAGTCGAAACCGCCGCATTGACTCGCTATGGCGGTGTCACCGCGAATGGTCATGGGGAAGCGGTCGAAGGGCTCGTCCTAAACCGGCGCGGCGCGAACGGACGCAAAACGGTGGAGGGGGTAAAGGCGGCCCTGGAAGATGTGAAGGAGGCTCTGCCGGAAGGTGTTTCTATCGTGCCGTTTTATGATCGCGCTGAACTGATCTCAACTGCCGTCACCGGAGTGCGGAATGCTCTCCTCGAAGCGGTGGTCCTGGTATTGATCGTACTGTTTCTTTTTCTCGGGAATTTGCGGAGCGCTTTAACGGTTGGTGCGATTTTGCCACTCACGGTTCTGGGGACATTTGTCGTGATGCAGTCGATCGGTCTGACCGCGAATTTGATGTCTCTCGGAGGGATTGCGATTGCCATTGGCATCCTTGTCGACTCGGCCGTGGTGATGGTCGAGAACATCCATTCGCGACTCCAGACGGTGAAACCAGAAAAGCGGGCAAAAGCTCTGGTTGCAGCGGCTCAGGAAATGGCTGTTCCGATCCTTTCCGGGGTAGTCATCATCGTTGTGTCCTTGGCCCCGATTCTTTCGCTCTCCGGGATCGAGGGAAAACTCTTCCAGCCGCTCGCGATGACGATTGCGGTGTCAATGTTAGTGAGCCTCGTACTTTCGCTCACGGTGATCCCGGTTCTCGGTAGTCTTGTCATGAAATCAGGCGGAGAAGAGGACAATTGGCTCATTCGGGCTGTCAAACGGGGATACGGGGCCGCTCTCAGGGCGGTGCTTGGACGTCCTGTCCTTTCTCTCAGTATTGCAGTGGGCCTACTTGTGGTGAGTATCCTGTTGTCACTGCGGATCGGGAAGGAATTTCTTCCCTATTTGGATGAAGGAACCCTCGTGGTCCAGTATGAAAAGCTCCCGACGATTTCCCTGGAGAAGTCCCTCGAGATAGACAATGAAATTGCGAAGCAGTTAATGGCGATCCCTGAAATTACTGCCTGTGTCGCGAGATTGGGATCGGATGAGTTGCGGTTGGATCCGATGGGGCTGAACGAAAGCGATGTCTTTTTTGTGACAAAACCACGCAACGAATGGACCGTTGCTTCCACTGAGGAATTGCAGGGGAAGATCCGCGAGGTCCTTGATCAATATCCCGGGGTAGCCTACGGATTCTCGCAGCCGATTGACATGCGAGTGTCCGAGATGATTTCCGGAGTGAGTGCTGCCGTTGCGGTGAAGATGTCAGGTGACAGTCTCGCGGTTTTGGATGCAAAGGCGAGGGAGATCGAAGGAATCATGACTTCGATCGAGGGCTCAGTTGACGTACAGCGAACTCCTTTGGGAGGACAGTTGTACCTGAATATCGAAATCAAACGGGCTGCGTTGGGCCGTCTCGGGATCGATTCGGAAGTCGTGAACTCTCTGATCAGTCGTGCGGTCGCCGGTGAAATTGTCACGGAGATCATCGAGGGGAATCAGCGCATCCCTGTCCTCGTGAGATACCCGGAAGCTCAACGCAACTCGGCGGAGGCGCTCCGTCGTCTGCAAGTGACCATCCCCGGCGGAGCAAAAGTCTTTCTCTCGGACATCACGGAGATCACAGAGGTCGACGGTCCCACGCAGATTGAACGGGAAGATGGAAAGCGGGTCGTGGTCTTGCAGTGCAACGTGGAAGGACGCGACGTGGTCGGGTTTGTCAGCGAGTTGGAGGAAAAACTCGATCAAGAGATCGAACTTCCGGCGGGATACTTCCTGGATTTAGCGGGACAGTTTGAAAATCAGGCTCGTGCGGCAGCGCGTCTCGGGTTGGTTGTGCCGTTTGCTCTGCTCGTGATTTTCATGATCCTTGTGAGCACTTTCGGGACGGTCCGCCATTCGCTTCTGATCCTCGCAAACATTCCCTTTGCCCTCATTGGAGGGATCTTTGCCCTCTTCTTTTCGGGATTCTACCTCTCCGTTCCGGCTTCCATCGGGTTCATTGCGTTAGTGGGACTTGCGATCATGAACGGAGTGGTGATGGTCTCGTTCTTTGCGCAACTGAGAGAGGAGGGGAAAACGATCTCGGAGTCAGTGAACGAGGGGGCACTTCGTCGGGTGCGCCCGGTCCTGATGACTGCCTTGCTCACCGTGATCGGTCTTGTCCCTCTCCTTCTCGCTTCAGGACCCGGTTCGGAGATTCAGAAACCGCTCGCTGTCGTCGTCGTGGGAGGAACCATCTCGTCGACGCTGCTGACGTTACTTCTGTTACCTGCACTCTATCGAATGGTGGAAACGAGAGTGGAAGCGAGGATCAAACGCTAGGAATCTGTATGCTCGGCTGGTTCGACGAGCATTTTACCGGCCGCCTCAATCCCAATTCGAATGGATTCGGGGCGTTCCGGGAGTGAAATCTCAAGAATTCCGACGGCCTTGTCCTGATCGGATACCTCAAAGGTGCAACCAGGGAGGAGGCGGTGTTCCCGCAGCCAGTTCAACAGTGGAATATCGGAATCATCGACCCGAAGAAAACGGTAGGAACCCGGTACTACTGTAGCGAGGCTCTCGGATCCATTTGCATTCCCCGGAATCGTTCCAAATTCATCTGGAATAGGATCGCCGTGCGGGTCGTGGGAAGGATGCCCTAACATTTCATCCATACGAGTGAGGAGGCGGTCGGACACGACATGTTCGAGCACTTCAGCCTCTTCATGCACCTCCGACCAATCCAGCTTCATCGTTGTGACGAGAAAGGTCTCAATAAGTCGATGACGGCGAACTACTTGGAGTGCCTGGAGACGGCCTTTTGGCAAGAGGGAAACATGGCGACGAGGCGCGTAGTCAATCAAGCCCTCTGCGGAGAGTGATTTCATCATCGCCGAGACCGTGCCGGGAGTCACCGCGAGTGATTCAGCAATCGCCCCGACACTGACGGTCCCGTTACCTCCTTCATTCAATTGAAGGATGGATTTTAGATAGTTTTCAACCGTGCTCGAAGCCATTGGGGTCAAATTTTGACCCTATTGACCAGAAAAGCGAGCGTCTTTCTGCTGAAACACAAAAATAGATTTGTTGCAAAGATTTTTATCTTGATGAATCAAGATAAAGTGGGAGCGTTGTTTATGGTTTTCAGTAATGCGCCTCACTCATTTCGTTCAAGTAAAAGAGAGATCGTCAGGAGGGTCCTCTTTGGAATGCTTGCGCTGGCGTGCCTCACGGGATGCGGAAAAAAGGAAAATCCCGCAACCGGGGCGGCACAGATTCCCTATCAGGTTTGCGCTACCGTGGGGATGATCTCAGACATCGTGCGGAATGTCGCCGGGGAACGGGCAACGGTCGAAGGGATCATCGGGGAAGGGGTTGATCCCCACCTTTACAAACCCACCACGACCGACATTAAGATGATGCAGTCTGCGGATGTCATTTTCTATAGTGGTCTCATGCTGGAAGGGAAGATGGGGGATGTGCTCGTACGTGTCGCCCGCACGGGAAAGCCGGTCTTTGCCGTCACGGAGGAGATTCTCGACCAGGGCGACTACGTTCTCAGTGATGCGAACGAGCACTATGATCCTCACGTATGGATGGATGTGAGGGGATGGATCATGGCGGTAGATGTCGTCGCAAAAGGGCTCTCGAAATATGATGCCGCAGGTGCCGGCATCTACGCAGCGAATGCGGCTGCTTACAAAGCGGAACTGGAGAAACTCGATGCCTATGCAAAAAAGGTGATCTCCTCGATCCCCGCAGATCGGCGGGTTCTCGTGACCGCGCACGATGCGTTTAATTACATGGGGCGTGCCTATGGAATCGAAGTGCGGGGGATTCAGGGGCTCAGCACGGAATCGGAAGCAGGGGTGAGAGATATTGAAGGTCTTGTTTCCTTTCTGGCGGCACGAAAAATTCCTGCGATTTTTGTCGAGTCTTCCGTTTCTGACAAAAATATACGGGCGCTGGCGGAAGGGGCGAAGGCAAAGGGACACTCCGTCGTAATTGGCGGGAAGTTGTTTTCTGACGCCATGGGGGTAACCGGCTCCTACGAAGGGACCTACATCGGAATGATCGATCACAATGTCACGACCATCGCAAGAGCGCTCGGAGGCGAGGCTCCGGAAGCGGGGCTAAACGGAAAGCTGAGCCACTGATCCGATGCGGCCTGGTCATGCTGGAACGAACTTCTTCAAATCGTATAGGTTTTAAAAATCAAGGGTAGTCCAACTTTTTTTGTCACTTCCAGAACTTCACCCACCGCTACTTCGAATGCGCCTATTTACATCTATGTCACCCACGGGTGATGCTGTCGGGGAGGATCTCTCTTTCCATCCTGACAATATCCCACTGGCGGTTCACGATCTCACGGTCGCTTATCACAGCAAGCCCGTTCTTTGGGATGTCGATCTTGATATCCCGGAGGGAAAACTGGTGGGAATTGTCGGTCCCAACGGGGCTGGGAAAAGCACCTTGATCAAGGCTTGCCTCGATCTGATCCCGAAGGCCTCCGGTGAGGTGGGTATCTACGGAAAACCATACAAAGAGCAACAGCACCTAATAGGGTATGTTCCGCAACGTGAGAGTGTTGACTGGGATTTTCCGGTTAGTGTGCTCGATCTCGTGGCGATGGGCACCTACCGGCGGGTTGGTTGGTTTCGGCGGGTCGGGAAAAAACAGCGAGAGGAGGCGATGGCGGCGTTGGACCAGGTGGGTATTGCGCATCTTGCGGGACGCCAGATCAGTCAGCTCTCGGGAGGGCAGCAGCAGCGTGCCTTTCTAGCGCGAGCCCTTGCGCAGGATGCCAAGGTCTATTTTATGGATGAACCATTTGCCGCAGTCGATGCCGCGACCGAGGAGGCGATTGTCAAAATTTTGAAACAACTCAACAGTGAGGGGAAAACTTGCCTTGTTGTGCATCACGATCTCGCTTCGGTAGCCCGCTACTTTGACTGGATGGTTCTCCTGAATATGCGCGTGGTGGCTTCGGGTCCGACCGAGGAGGTCTTCACCCGTGAAAATCTGGAGAAAACCTACGGGGGGCGTCTCAGCCTTCTCAATGATGCCGTACATGCCCTATCTCATGTCACTCGGTAGCTTACGATTTCTCTTTTTTGCGGCGATACTCATCCTCTCTGGACAGGGGAGCTTGGAAGCGGCTGCACCCATTCGGGAATCCCTCGCGCGGACGGAAGTCCAGTGGCCCTCTGCGACAGAGTGGCTTGATGTCGCTCTCCTGAGAAACTACAACACCCGCCTCGTTGTCCTCTCGACGATTGCTCTGGGGATCGCGGCCGGCGTGGTTGGTGCCTTTTTGTTACTTCGAAAGCGCTCTTTAATGGGAGATGCTCTCGCGCATTCCACTCTTCCAGGAATCGCACTTGCGTTTATCATTATGGTTCTGGCAGGCGGGACCGGGAAGTTTCTTCCGGGATTGATTGCCGGAGCAACGGTCGCCGGAGTCATCGGCGTTCTCCTGATGCTCGCGATTCGGAATACGACCCGTCTCCACGATGATGTCGCGATGGGGTTTGTGCTGAGTGTGACCTTTGGGTTGGGACTGGCGTTCCTCGGGGTGATTCAGAAGATGCCCCAGGCCAGTGCCGCTGGTCTCGAATCCTTTATCTACGGAAAAACCGCCTCGATGGTGATGCTCGATTTTTACCTCATTTCGGGAATCGCAGTATTTGCCTCGGTCGCGACAATCCTTCTCTTCAAAGAGTTTACCCTCCTGTGTTTTGATGAAGCCTTCGCCGCCTCGGAGGGGTGGCCGACTCGATCGCTCGATGTCCTCTTGCTCGGTTTGGTGACCTCCGTCACCGTGATCGGGCTGCAGTCTGTCGGGTTGATTCTCATCATTGCGTTCCTCATTACTCCGCCGTCAGCCGCCCGCTTTTGGACCGAGAAGCTCTCCACGATGATGATACTCTCTGCGGTAATCGGAGCCGTGTGCGGTTGGCTCGGCGCCTCCATCAGCGCCCTCGTGCCGAGGCTGCCAGCGGGAGCGATCATTGTTCTAGTGACTTCCACCGTCTTTCTTCTCAGTATGATTTTTGCTCCGACAAGGGGAGTGCTATCGCGCCATCTTCGACAGAGAAAACTTCGGAAAAAGGTGGATCGCCAGCATCTCTTGCGGGCTGCATTTGAAATCATCGAAGAGGGGTCCGCAGATGGTTCCGAAATCTCCAATCGACCCTTTTCAAAATCGGAACTCCTCGCGAAACGCACCTGGACTCCGGCTCGTCTGGATCGGATCCTGCGTTCAACGAGTGGTGTGCGGTACGTAGACCGAGCCCATTCCCAAGAACTGCGTCTCTCGGAATCCGGCTTTGGAGAAGCCTCCCGTATCACTCGGAATCACCGCCTCTGGGAAATCTACCTAGTGACTCACGCGGACATTGCTCCGAGTCATGTCGATCGTGATGCCGATATGATCGAACATATTTTGGACGCAGATCTGGTTCATCGATTGGAGGATGAGCTGCGGAATCGAGGTGCCTGGATTCCGAGTCCTCATCAAATCCCTAGTGCCACGAACCAACTCATATGAACTGGACTTCGTTTGATTCCTGGATCGTCGCCGTAGGAGCTCTCACAGCGGTGGCGTGCGCCTTGCCTGGGTGTTTTCTCGTGCTTCGTAAGATGAGCATGATGGGAGATGCGATCAGTCATGCCGTTCTCCCCGGGATTGCGGTCGGATTTCTCCTCACGGGGGCACGTGCCAGCGTACCCATGTTCGTTGGCGCGGCGGTCACCGGAGTTTTGACGGCCTTGTTTACCCAGTGGGTCAGCCGATTCGGTCGCGTCGATCGCGGAGCTGCGATGGGCATCGTTTTTACCACCCTTTTTGCGGTGGGGCTCGTGCTCATCGTGCAGGCAGCGGATCATGTCGATCTCGATCCGGGATGCGTTCTCTACGGTGCGATGGAGTTGACCCCACTCGATACAGTGGAGTGGGCCGGGCTTGAAATTCCTCGGGCCGCGATCAGCATTGGCGCGATTCTGTTGATCAATCTCGTTCTGATTGTGGTGTTATTTAAAGAGTTCTGCCTCAGTTCCTTTGATCCCGCTCTTTCAGACACCCTCGGATTCTCCTCCAACCTACTACACTACGTGCTTATGACGATGGTTGCCGTAACAACCGTTTCCGCCTTTGAAGCCGTGGGGAGCATCATTGTGATTGCGATGCTCATCGTGCCTCCGGCGACGGCATTGTTATTGACTCGCCGTCTCATTCCGATGCTCCTGATCGCCTCTGGAGTGGGGGCCGTTTCTGCGTTGCTGGGCCATATCTCGGCGGTCACGATTCCTGCTTGGTTCGGTTTCAGTAGCACTAGTACTTCGGGAATGATCGCTACCGCCACCGGGTTCTTTTTTGTTCTCGCGTGGCTCTTCAGTCCCTCGGAAGGCCTGGTTGTCCGAGCGTTGAGGCGAGGCAGTGGGAACTTACCGTTCCGCGACAAGCAAGTTTCCGACAACTAATATCCCAGACAGGAGCGCCGATAGGGACGAAACGAAGTCTGTTTGGTTCATGGGCAGAATTCCCTCTCCAAAGTGATTCCGTTTTTCTGGGAATTACCGCCTCTGTGACGTGCTGCTACGGGGAATTTCTGACGTATTGTTTCAAGAAATGGGCCCGAACTGAGCCGATTTTTTTGGATTTGAGATTTTTTTTTTCGTTTTTTTCAAAACGGGCTGAGCCCAAATTCTCCAGGAAAATAAAATCTTTTGCGAGGAGTTCCAGCTACTACCCCAGCTGGAATCTAGCGTCCTAGCATAAACGCGAAATAGGGCTGAAATAAATTTATAAACTTTTACAGGAAAGGCTATGGAAATTGTAATGGCCGTTAAAGTCTCGACATAAAGCGGATAATTGACAAAAATGAAATAGATGCCGGAAATCAGCATTCTTCATACCAACCCCCCAACCATATTCATGACCCGAAAGCCACTCCAAAGAAGCAGCCTGATAGCTGCTTTCCGGAGATCAGCTACTCTGCAGATCTTCCTCACCATTATTCTCACCCCTGGCCTCTCGTTCTGGACTGTGCCGCTGCAAGCAAACCCAATGGGTGGGAGTGTCATACACGGGGATGTAAATATCGGAGCTGGCGGAGGCGGGAATCTGCAAATTCAACAGAACAGTGCGAATGCGATCATCAACTGGGAGAGTTTCTCGATCCAGGCAGGGGAGCTGACCCAGTTTCTCCAACCGGGTTCCAACGCAGCGGTTCTGAATCGGGTCACGGGAGGTGATCCGACTGCTATTCTCGGAGCGTTGAAAGGGAATGGAAATGTCTTTTTGATCAATCCGAACGGGATTCTTGTCGGTGCGGGGGGCACCATCGACGTCCATGGATTGGTTCTTTCGACTTTGGATGTGAGCAATGGAGAGTTTCTCGCAGGAGGTGACATGGTTTTTGAAGGCGTGGGAGAGGGCATCACCAATATGGGGCGAATCAACGCGATCGGTGGCGACGTCTTTTTGATTGGCCGGACGGTGACGAACAGCGGCTCGATAACTGCTAAGAACGGGACAGTTGGACTCGCGGCAGGGGAGGAAGTGCTCCTGACCTCGACGGAATCGAGAACGGGTGAGCGCTTATTTGTCCGGTCGAAAGGGGCCGGTGTGAGCGGGACGGGAATCTTGAATGATGGAACGATCGAAGGCGCTGCTGTCGAATTGAAAGCCCATGGAAACATGTTTGCACTGGCGATCAACAATAAGGGATCGATCCGGGCGACGGGTGCGACGTCCTCCGGTGGTAGAGTCTTTCTGAGCGCACCAGGCGGGAGAATTTCCAACAGTGGGTCGATCCGGGCAAGTAGCCCTGGGGTCGGACGGGGCGGTATGGTCGCGATCGAGGCCGCTTATGCCAAGGTGGATGGAATGATCCGCGCAGAGGCCGGGAAAGTGCGTATTACCGGAACGAGTCGAGTGGAGCTAGGTGCCACCGTAGACGTGTCTTCCATGACTGCAAGCGGGGGCGATCTGATCGTCGAAGGTCGTGATCTCGCCATCGGGAGCACCGCAGTGATCACCGCGTCGGGTGATACTGGTGGTGGATCCATTCGGATCGGCGGGGGATTTCAGGGCAAAGACGAGGAAGTGGTCAACGCTCATCAAGTCATCATCAGTGACGGAGCCGAGATGGAGGCAGATGCATTTCACAGTGGTGTTGGAGGAAATATCATAGTGTGGTCCGACGGCGGCACGGAATTCTCAGGCACGCTTTCGGCTCGCGGAGTTTCCAAGGGAGGATTTGCGGAAATCTCCGGAAAGAACTCTCTCGCCGTAGATGGCATCATTGATCTATCTGCCAGTGACGGGTCCTCTGGGACTCTGCTTCTCGACCCAACGGATATTACGATTACCTCCACCGGTGCGAGTACACTCGGTGGCAGCACGCTAAGCAACGTATGGCTTTCCGAACAGCTCGACTTCGGAACGAACGTAATCATTACGACCGATCTCGGAGGAACCCAAGCGGGAAACATCACCGTCGGGCGGACGGATAACACAGGGAACGCCGCATCGGATCGGATTCAATGGTATCAGGACTCGGCAGGGACTCCCGGAGGAACCCTGACCCTGTTAGCGGCTGGGGATATTTTGTTTAACACGACTGTGCAAAGCGCAGGACAGGGCGGGCTCAATGTGGTCGCCGGGTGGGATGGGGTGACTGGACTGACGACGGGGGACTTTGATATGGTCGCCGTGCTCGCAACGATGAATGACGGAAACTCGGGCAATGATGCCGCAGGATTGTTTAACACGGTGAACGGCACAAATGGTTCCGTGTTTCTCGGCGCGACAAATTCCCGAATCGGAGTCGCAGTGGGAAGTCGCTGGGGTGATACTAAGTTGGCTGCATCAGATCTTGTGATGCGTGGCAGCATCTCGATTGGACACGGTTGGGCGCAGTTGGGTTTTAATGACAATGGGGTCGAGTATGAGCTTTCACGGACGCAGAACGGAGTGGTTTTAAATGAATGGTGGGGATCCACTGCCGGCAACGTCCAAGGGAAAGATTACATCGCTCTTCTGGGCGGCACGGAGTTTGGAACGGGGGACACTCTGATGCTGGGGACGAAGGCATTTCGCGGCGCGGGTTGGGGAGCCACCGGCGATATCACAGCTGCTTTGAGTGGCCGGGTTGATGCCCGGGGGGGAACTACCGCGAGCTATACCCAGATCGGCCACGGAGGAATTCTCCGGGATGGCAGTGAAGATCACTGGAGCAGTACTTCAGGAAACGCCCTCAATCCCGCACGAGTCTCGCGCGACGAGATTCAGATCGCACCGGGAGACAATAGGCGCTCCTTCTGGGGGAGCACTTGGCGTACGAACTAC
>JAGPCC010000036.1 GCA_018058245.1 Verrucomicrobiales bacterium | reverse complement strand
AAATCCTACTAATCCCATCAAGAATAGGTATTTTAATGACAAGTGAGACCCTTACCCCGATACCCGTTGAATCCGCCCTCGCGGAAACGGTCGCACGACATGGAATCGACGATTTTTCCGCGCTGTCGCGCACCTTGGAGGAGAAAACGGCGGAAGAACGAGTGCGATGGGCGCTGGATCATTTCGGCAGTGGCATTGCGATGACTTCGAGTTTTGGGGCCCAGTCCGCTGTGCTTCTGCACATGGCGACCCTTCAGCGTCCAGATCTTCCAGTAATCCTTGTGGATACGGGGTATCTTTTTCCAGAAACCTACCAATTCATCGACGCCCTGACAGAACGGCTCGATCTCAATTTGAAAGTGTTTCGCAGCGATTTGTCGCCAGCCTGGCAGGAGTCTCGTTGGGGGAAACTCTGGGAAGATGGCGTAGACGGCATCGAACGGTACAACCGGGTGAACAAAGTGGAGCCGATGGACCGAGCTCTCGAAGAGCTTTCCCTCTCGGCAACGTTGGCAGGAGTCAGGCGTCAGCAGAGCAGCACTCGCGAGAAGTTTCCCGTCCTCGCAGCGCAGCGCGGTCGTATCAAGGTCCATCCCATTGTCGACTGGACCGATATGGAAGTGGGGATGTATCTCACAAAACACGGGTTGCCCTACCATCCGCTCTGGGATGAGGGGTATGTCTCCATCGGCGACTGGCACACCTCGCACAAGCTCACCGATGGAATGACAGCGGAAGAGACCCGGTTTTTTGGGCTCAAACGGGAGTGCGGTCTCAACGAAGAATTGGATTTTGTGATTTAAGTGATACGGAAATCCCCGCGCTTTCCCTGAAGCTTTCATGAGTTCTCATCTCGATCATCTTTATCCCGTCTTCGACAAAATGCTTCCCCGCTCCGCAAAAGAGGAGATGCTGGGACAGTCGGGTGCGGTGATCTGGATGTATGGACTGAGTGGATCCGGGAAAAGCACTCTCGCGAATCTACTGGAGCGCCGCCTCCATGCGGACGGGCGTCTCGTGAAGGTCCTCGACGGCGACAACATCCGGAGCGGTCTCAATCGCAATCTGGGATTTTCCGATGACGACCGAAAAGAGAACATCCGGCGGGTGGCCGAGGTCGC
The DNA here is from genome assembly GCA_018058245.1 of Verrucomicrobiales bacterium. Lineage (GTDB taxonomy): Bacteria > Verrucomicrobiota > Verrucomicrobiia > Verrucomicrobiales > DEV007 > Arctic95D-9. The sequence continues at coordinate 23,354 of JAGPCC010000036.1, read as the reverse complement.
GAAGCTCTTCGCGGAGTGTGGAGTCATCACGATTACTTCGTTCATTACCCCGAACAACGAGTTGCGTGCCCTCGCCCGGGAAGTAATTGGAGGCGACGATCTCCTCGAGGTTTACGTCAAAGCCTCTTTTGAAACGTGTGCCGCCCGCGATCCCAAAGGTCTCTACGCCAAAGTCGCCGCTGGTGAGGTAAAACAATTCACCGGGAAGGATTCCGCCTTTGAAGAGCCGGATTGCCCGGACCTGATTCTCGATACCGAAGTCTCCAGCGAAGAGGAATGCCTCGCACAACTGCTTGCGGCTGCCTCCTCCAAAACTCGACCCGCCTAAATTTTACTCATGGAAGAAGAAAGAACCTCTTATCAAGTCAACCATCTCGCTCAACTCGAGTCCGAGGCCATTTTCATCCTGCGCGAGACCGCGTCGCAGTTCGAGCGGCCCGCGCTGCTTTTTTCAGGAGGAAAAGACTCCATCGTCATGGCCCACCTCGCCCGTAAGGCATTTTATCCGGCGCGTCTCCCGTTTCCGCTTTTGCACGTCGATACCGGCCACAACTTTCAAGAAACCCTCGACTACCGGGACAAGTATGTCGCCGAGCTCCGGGGGGACCTCGTCGTCGCTTATGTGCAGGACTCGATCGACCAAGGCCGGGTTCAGGAGGAAAAAGGCCCTTTCGCGAGTCGCAACATTCTCCAGACTGTTTCGTTGCTGGATGCAATCGAAGCAAACAAGTACGACGCCTGCCTCGGCGGTGGCCGCCGTGATGAAGAAAAAGCACGGGCCAAAGAGCGTTTTTTCTCCCACCGGGATGACTTCGGGCAGTGGGATCCAAAAAACCAGCGCCCTGAACTTTGGAATATCTTCAACGGTCGCAAGCAACATGGAGAACACTTCCGTGTCTTCCCGCTCTCGAACTGGACCGAAATGGATGTGTGGCAGTACATCAAGTCCGAAAAAATTCCGCTCCCCAGCCTCTATTTTTCTCATCAACGTGACGTCGTGCATCGCAGTGGCGCGATGCTCGCCATCTCCGAGGTCGTCATTCCTCAACCTGGTGAGCGGATTGAGGAAAACGCTACGGTTCGCTTCCGCACGATCGGAGACATGACCTGCACCGGTGCAGTCTATTCGGACGCATCGACCCTGGAAACGATCATCCACGAAGTAGCAACCGCTCGCCAGACCGAGCGTGGTACTCGCTCCGATGACAAACGCTCCGAGACCGCCATGGAAGACCGCAAGAAGGAGGGGTATTTCTAAAATCGGGTCCGCGCGATACCACCCCCCTGTATTCTATTTCTTTTATTTTCCGACTCTTATGCAACCAGAAATTCCCACCGACGACGGTTATCTCGACATGGATCTGCTCCGCTTTACGACTGCCGGCAGCGTTGATGACGGCAAATCGACCCTGATCGGACGTCTCCTTTACGATTCGAAAAATACCTTCGATGACCAGATGGAAGCGGTCGAAGCGACTTCAAAAAAGCGCGGTGACGAACACGTCAACCTCGCCCTCCTCACCGACGGCTTGCGAGCCGAGCGAGAGCAGGGAATCACAATCGACGTGGCCTACCGCTACTTCGCGACACCGAAGCGGAAGTTCATCATCGCTGACACTCCCGGCCATATCCAGTACACCCGCAACATGGTGACTGGTGCTTCGACGGCGAACCTTGCCATCATCCTCGTCGACGCTCGTCTCGGAGTGATCGAGCAGACCTGCCGTCACGCCTTCATCGCCGACCTCCTCCGTATCCGCCACGTCATCCTCGCGGTGAACAAAATGGACCTCGTGGAATACAAGGAAGAGCGTTTCGAAGAAATCGTCGAAGAGTTCAAGAGATTTGCCTCTCGTCTCGACAACATCGTCGACATGGTCGCGATCCCGATGAGTGCCCTTCACGGAGACAACGTCGTCGACAAGTCCAAAAATATGGATTGGTATGAGGGGCCCACGATGCTCTATCATCTGGAGACGGTCTATATCGGTTCCGATCACAACCATGTCGATGCTCGTTTCCCCGTGCAGTGGGTCATCCGCCCCCATTCGGACGAGTATCACGACTTCCGTGGGTACGCCGGTCGGGTTGCCGGCGGAGTCTTCCGCCCCGGCGATGAGGTCATGGTTCAGCCTTCCGGTTTTACGAGCAGGATTAAAGCAATCGAGTCCTTTGACGGCCCTCAGGAGTCCGCTTTCGCTCCGCTCTCGTGTACCATCACCCTCGAGGATGAGATCGACATCAGCCGAGGCGACATGATTACAAAGCTGAACAATCAACCCAAAAAAGGCCAGGAGATCGAGGCGATGATCTGCTGGTTTTCCGAGACCAATCAGCTCCAGCAAAATTCGAAATATTATCTCCGTCACACCACTAAAGAGGTCAAAGCCATCGTAAAAGAGGTGCGTTACAAGGTGAATATCAACACGCTGCACAAAATCGAAGACGACAAAGTCTTCAAGCTGAACGAGATCGGGCGGATCACGCTCCGGACCTCCGCGCCACTGCTCTACGATTCCTATCAACGCAACCGTTCGACCGGAAGCTTCATTCTGATCGACTCACAGACCAACGAAACCGTGGCTGCCGGAATGATCCTCTGAGATTTGCGCTTTGCTAAGGCGTTGACAGTGGGAAGGATCGAGCGTTTAGTGCCGCCCGTTCGTTTTTCTGACGACCGATTCAAGCGATGGCGAGGTAGCCAAGTGGTAAGGCCGGGCTCTGCAAAAGCTCTATCGCGGGTTCGATTCCCGCCCTCGCCTCCATCGTTCCGCAGCGCGGAATGGTGAAGGTTTTTCCGGGGCGATCCGGGTTACTCGACTCGTTCGGTTTTGTTCCTTGTCAGAATTCCGCAGGCCTGATCTGGCCAGTTTTGTTTCAACCATTTACCAGGGAGACAAAAGATTGCACCAACTCAAACGATCTCCGGGCCTGTTCGTTCCGGGTCTCTTCATTGGGTGAATTGTAAAAGGCAACCACCTGCATTGGCCCAAACGAATCGACCGTCTCGAATTTCTCCTCATGCAAGCTGATCGCTATGGCCACATCTTGGTCCTCAGTCCTCCGTTCCCTCCACGCTTCCGCCAATTCCGGAATTCCACCCTTATAGAAATCGAGACAGAAACAGATGTCGTAGGCGTCCTTGGGTTTGTCCCGCCCGTTCAGGGCGAACGATTTCATGACGAGAAAATCGGGAACAGAAGCGACATGAAGGGTGACTGTATTTTTTGCCCCACTGACCATTTTTCCCTGCAGTTTCATGGTAAGTGGCGAGTGGAACGCTGCGCTGCATCCATCCGCCTTCAAAACCCGAAAGGTTTCGAGCAACTTGGGGGTGTTTTTCTCGGTCACCACATCTTTGGGGGCGAGAAATTCGACCTCCACTACGACAGGCTCTTTCCCGTCCTTCAAATCCACCTCGGTGACCAGTTGAAAGTCCTTAACGCCCGGCAAATAACGTCCCGTGTCTAAAAGTAGGTTCAGCATTTCGGCATAGCGGCCCTCGTTCAGCTTCACCACATCGAGAGCGAAGTCGACATCACCGCTTTTCACGTGCGGCTCCTCCGCGTCACCCAGAAGCAGGTCGGGGACCCAGCCTCCCACCAGCACGAGGCAATCCCTGAATGACGCCAGCACTTGCATCACGTCGACCAAAGCACGTCCCGCAGCCTCCGTCAGGCGCGGCGTGTAATCGTCTTTGGTTCTCGGATCCGCTACCATAAAAGTCCTGCTCGTTTCCATTCAGGTTTCAAGCGCTGTTCCAATATTGCTTCCGCAGCCTCGTCTCCACGTCCACCCGCATGGGAAAGATCCACATAAGTCTGAACTGGATTGGTGGATGGGAGTTTGGTCGTATCCTCTTGAATCTGACCATAAAATACGCCGTCGTCTTCGGGAAAGAGAACCACGATGTTGGCACCGGAGTCGACTGGTTTCGCCTCGGCCTTCTCACGGAAGACGCCTTCGTAGTCTTTTCGCAGGAAGAGCCAAGTTTTCGACTCGTTGACATGAGGTGCCTGATAATCGGCTGCCGTGAAAGCGCCGAAAGCCGCGTGTCCCCCAGCCAACGAGTTGAGAGGGCCTAGGGCATCTCTCAACGCCTCGGAGCGCAGGAGCGTAAAGTAGCCAGCCCGATAATGGCGCTCGAAGACGTAGGCTTGATTCCACTCGTTGAGCAAGCCCATCGGATCATGAAGACGGAACCTGCGTTCACCCGGCACATCGATTACATAGGCCTGCTCGCGGAGATACTTTACCACCTTGTTAACCAGTCCGAGGCTCACGCCCGGTTCACAATGCTTCTGCAATTCTCGCTGAGTCCATTTTACTCCGAGGTTGCCTGACGCCAAAAGTGCTCGAACCACTCGCGCTGATTCTGGAGTGCTAAGGTTCGCTTCCGGCTTCGGGCGCTCATGCACCGGATCAAAGCCAGTGCGCTCGATGAAAATCCCGTTCGGAATGTTGATCCGGCAGTTGCCCGCAAGGTCGAACCAACTCCATCCGTGTTTCCCACACAACTCTGCCATTCGAGGGGAAATCCAGGGGGCAGCGAGAACCGGGATGGTAGTGTGATTTTTTCCGTCTTTTTTGAAATCGCGCGTCAGTGAAACAAAGGGAAATTGCGAAGGGCGCGGCAGATTCCGGCACTCGATCACCAGTGTGGCGCTGTTACCTCCGGGAAGTGGAATGTCAGCAAGTAGATCGAAGGCCCGCTGATAGGGAGCCGTGTTTCGGTGTATCTGCCAGTTCCTCAACCATTGGATCTCTTCGAGAATCTCCCTGAGACGTTTTTCGAGGAGAATCTCGTTTTGAATCGCATCCGACTCCGATTTGTTCATGAAAATTGCTTTGTTCACACTTACATGAATCTATTAAATAACGTGAACAAAGCAAGCCTGTTCAAGAAAATGAATCGCTGATCGATCACGCCCCCGTCAAGCCTTCTTAAAAAGCATACTGATCCCCACCAGGATCATGAGCACGGCAAAAACCTTGGTGAGCTGGTCATTGCTCAGTTTCCGGACCCAGCCGGTAGCGAAGTAGGCGGCAAAGATCGCCCCGATCGCGGTGGGCCAGAAGATGTTCCACTGAATGAGTCCGGCCTGCTGAAATCGACCGAGGGCCATCAGCGAGGTCGGCACGATCACGGCCATGCTCGTGGCGATGGCGGCTTTTTGATCGAGGCCGAGGAGGTAAACGAAGGCCGGTACCATAACGATGCCGCCACCGACTCCGCAGAGTCCGGCCATGACTCCGGCGAAGAGTCCAATGCCGAGAGGGAAGAGAATCAGTTTCATGAGAGTTTAGTTCGGACGGGTCAGGATTCGAGTGACGAGCTGGTGCAGGACGAGACGATGATCGAGTGAGGTAGTGACGAGCCGGAGATTCGCCTCGAGGCAGGCTTCGAGGGCCCGTTTCAGTTCGGAGGTCGAAAATTTTCCCGAAATCTGGGCCGCGAGAAAGAGCGGATAGGCGGAGATGGCACCTTCCTTGGTTCGTCCGATATGGGCGGTCTCGGATGGAGGGAGGGCTTCGAGTTCTTTTTGGAAATGATCGTAGCGACCGACACGGATGCCGCGTCGTTCGATGAGATCCCGGGCATGGAGCAGCGCCCTAACTTTCGGAACGATGGAGGCGAGAAGGATTCCGATCGCGCTTTCCCCCCGGCGGAGCTGCTGGTCGATGAGATTTAGTGCCTTGGGGAGTTCGCGGCGGGAGATGGCGTCCCCGATCGCAAAAATGACACCGGTGTGGCTCACGGAGGCGATCGCACTGACATCTCCGGTGCTTACGGCACGTCCGGCGGTGTAGAGCGAGAGTTTTTCCAGCTCGCTGTCGATCACGCGGGTGTCGGCCCCGACGAGGAGGACAAAGTGCTCCAGCGCCCCGCGCTCAAAGGTGAGTTGCAGCGATTTTGCCCGATTCTGCACGTGTCCCATGACGTTGCCCTCCCACCCGGACTTGGTGGTGTCGAGTTTGTCGAAAACCGCGACCTTGGCGCACTTGCTCAGTGATTTAAAAAACGAGCGCCGTTTGTCGACCTCGCCGGCGCTGATGATCACTTTGACGTCGGACGGGAGATGCGAGGAGAGGATCCCGATGAGAGTTTCGAGCGCCGAGAGCGTGGTTTCCGCTTTTCCGGTCTGATTGTCGGCAAAAAAATTTGCGCCCTGGAGCCAGACGACTTTCTCTCCACCAAAAAAAGGCATCGTCTGGATCGCCTCGATCGTGCGGGAGACGATCTGCGAGGCGTGGTCGGAATTGTCCGCGCCGCCGCTGACGATCTCGAGGCCGAATTCGTTGTTCTTGGGTGCGATTTTTTCCGCCAGCTTCGTCGCCGCCTCTTTTACGAGGGCTTCGTCGCTGCCGAAAAAGGCAAAAATGTTCTCTTTCGCAGGCATCGTCGTCTGAGAAATACCCTGTGCCGAACGGATTCGCAACCGGGTATCCTCACGGACCTAACCCTATTCGATCATGATAAAGTGAGTCTTCCTGAGCCATTTTGCTTGAATCTGGCGACAGATCGATTAGGAAAACCATCCGCATTGTTCACGGAGTTGCGGTCGAGCCATCACCAAATCCCCGTCAGTGCGGGAGAGTTGTATCGTGAAGGCCCAAGGTTCTGCGACGCACTCCGTCTCACCCGGTAATCCTGCCGGAAGCCGGGTGCCAGCAGGTCAGGGGCGGAATTCCAAAAAGCATCCTACCTACCATGAGTCTAATTGCCGAAAAATTTTCCAACATCGCCCCTTCTCAGACCCTTGCAATCACCGCTGCGGCGAAGAAGATGCAGGCAGAAGGTCAGGACATTGCCAGCTTTGGTGCCGGTGAGCCGGACATCGATACTCCCCAGCATATCAAGGACGCTGCGATCGAAGCGCTCCAGGCAGGGAAGACGAAATACACCGCCGTGACCGGTATTCCTGAACTGAAAAAAGCTCTCGCCGAGAAACTTCTCCTCGACAACAACATCGAGTACTCTCCTAGCCAGATTTCGGTGAACTGTGGCGCAAAACACTCCTGTTACAATGCGTTCCTCGCCTGTTGTGATCCCGGCGATGAGGTCATTATTCCTGCTCCGTATTGGACCAGCTACCCCGATATGGCTCGCCTCGTTGGTGCGGAGCCTTACATCGTGGAGACCAAGCGGGAAAATAAGTGGAAGTTCACAGCCGAGGAATTCGAAGACGCCATCAGTGGTCGCACTCGTATGCTCGTGTTGAACAGCCCGAACAATCCTACCGGTTCCGTTTACACCAAGGAAGAACTCGAGGCCATCGTCGAAGTAGCGGCTTCGGAGGACATCATCATTCTCTCCGACGAGATCTATGAGAAGCTGATCTACAATGGCAAAAAACACGTCAGCACCGCTTCCATCAGCGAGGCCGCCAAAAATCTCACGATTACAGTGAACGGATTCAGTAAGGTCTATGCAATGACAGGATGGCGTCTCGGATACACCGCCGCTCCGCAGGAGATCGCCGACGCGATCGAGATCATCCAAGGTCATACCACTTCCAATGCGACGACTTTTGCCCAGTATGGTGCTCTCGCCGCGCTTCAGGGCCCGCAGAATACAATCAACGACATGGTTGAAGAGTATGACATGCGCCGTCAGTACATGTTGAGCCGTCTCCAGAAGATCAAAAACATCGAAGTGGTCGAGCCAGATGGTGCTTTCTACTTTCTCGTGGACACAACGAAGATGGGTCTTAGCTCGATGAACTTGACGGAAAAACTCCTTTCCCGTTATCAGGTGGCAGCCGTTCCCGGTCTGGCCTTCGGCCACGATATGTCGGTGCGTCTCAGCTACGCCACGAGCCTCGATGTGATCAAGAAGGGTCTCGATCGTTTCGAAGAGTTCTGTCACTCCCATTGATCCTTTTCCGGTGTCGTGAATATCCGCTGGATTTCCGGTCGTGACCGTGGTGATCCGGCGTATTCCGTCTGGCTGGATCTTCGTCAGCGGGTCCTGCGTGATCCGCTGGGTTTGCGATATACGGCTGCCGATCTCGAAGCGGAGCGTGAGGATCGTCAGCTCCTTGTTTTTGAAAACGAGATCGTCATCGCGGGGCTTCTTGTTCGTACGTACGAGTCGCCCGACGGCATCTGGAAAATCCGTCAGGTCGCGGTCGAACCGGACCGACAGAGGCAGGGAATCGGGCGAACGTTGATGGAAAAAGCGGCCGCCCTTGCCCGGGAGGAAGGCATCCGGGAGCTGGTCCTGCACTCGCGTGAGGCGGTTTGTGAATTTTACCAAAAGCTCGGATTTGTGTCAGAAGGCGAAGCGTTTTCGGAAGTCGGTATTCCTCATCGACGGATGCGACTTTTTCTATGACATTCCCACACTCGTCGCTCCCATTTTGTCTGCGAGCCACTCCCCCCACCTATCATGTCCCCTGAATTGACCCTCGCCATCCATGCGGCTCGTGAAGCCGGCGCTCTCCTTCGTGCCAATTTTGAAGGAGACCTCAATGTGAACGAGTTGCAGGCACACGACATCAAACTCGCCCTCGACGTGGAGAGCCAGAAACTCATCGAAAATCTCATTCTGGAGACCTTTCCCGATCATGCAATCTACGGGGAGGAGGGCATCGCGGGCGATCAAGAGAGCTCTACCCAGTGGATCGTAGATCCCATCGACGGAACGGTGAATTATTACTATGGCATTCCGCATTTTTGCGTGTCCATCGCGATGCGTCGGGACGGCGAGTTGAAAATCGGTGCGATCTACGACCCGATGATGGACGAGATGTTCGCGGTAGACTTCGAAGGCCCTGCAACCCGGAATGGGAAGGAAATCCGGCCAAGTACGCGGGAGAAATGGAGCGACGCGATCGTAACGATTGGTTTTTCCAAATCCAAGGAGGCCATCGATGCCGGGATGGTGCGCTACCGGGACGTCGCCTATCGGGTTCGGAAGACTCGCATGATGGGCAGCGCGGCTCTTGCCCTCGCCTACATCGCCTGCGGTCGCCTCGATGCCTACATTGAGGAAATGATCAGTATTTGGGATGTGGCAGCTGGCCTCATCATGCTCGAACGCGGGGGTGGCGTCGTCACGCTCACTTCTTCTGAGACTCACCCAGACAAGTCGAGCATCATTTCCAGCAACGGGAATCTGGACCTTTCTGAAATTGTGTGACCATGAGATATCGAAGTGGAATCGGATACGATGTGCATCAGTTCGCGGAGGGGCGTCCCCTCATCCTCGGTGGCGTGACGATCCCTCACGATCGAGGATTGGTCGGCCACTCGGATGCGGATGTTCTCTCTCACGCCATCGCCGACGCCATCCTCGGAGCGATCGGACAACCGGACATCGGTTACTGGTTCCCTCCTACGGACGCTTCGATCGAGGGAATCAGTAGCTTGAAAATTCTCGAAAAAGCTGCAGGACTGGTGATGGAGGCAGGTGGGCGCATTGAAAATATCGACTCCACTCTCATCGCCGAGGAACCCAAGGTGATGAAACACGCCGCGGCCATGAAAGCGAGAATCGCCGCCGCACTCGGGCTTTTTCCGGAAGATATCGGCATCAAAGCCACGACCAATGAGACCATGGGTTTCGTCGGCCGCGGCGAAGGGATTGCCGCCCTCGCGAGCGCATCGATTGCGTTGCCGGAGAGAGGTTGAGGGGTTGAGGGGTTATTTTTCGTATTTTTCTCCCGACCCATGATTGAACATTCTGGAGATCAAATGATCTAATCTGTCCATGAAGCACTCCACTGTTCTTGTTCCTTGGGAAGATGGTCTGAAATTTCGATCGGCAGCACGGATTATCAAAGTAGCCCGGTCGTTTCATTCTTCGGTCGTTCTTCGATGCGAGGACAGGATCGGAGATGTCCGGAGTATTCTCAGTATGGTCGCCCTTTGTGCTTCACTGGGATCGGCGATTACGGTGGAAGTCTCGGGGGAAGATGAAATCGGAGCTCTCGAGGCGATTGCTCAGGTTTTCATGGTGGAAGATCTGGATCTCGAGTGAGGGAGGCCGATTTCCGTTCCCACCAGATGGCCGGAGCGGGCATTGGAGACGATTGGTTGATGGGTTTCCTCTATATTTTTGTACCCTGGTGAGTGCAAAAGCGTCATAGGATGATAAACTTGCAGCGTCTCTGCCCGACCCGGTCCGGCTCAGTCGTAGCAAATGGAAGTTTTGAGCCAGTTTATCAGCCAGCATTGGCGTCAGGTGATCGAAGTAGCGATCCTCTGGGCGATTTTCTACAACACCTACCGGTACTTTCGAGCCACTCGTGGAGCCCGGATCTTCACGGCTCTCGTGGGAACCTATATCGGGATGACTCTTCTCTCCGGTTGGCTCGATCTGAGCGTGATCGGCTGGCTCTTGAAATATGTGTCCGTGATTCTTGCGATTGCTCTGATCATTATCTTCCAACCGGAGTTGCGGCGGGCCCTCGCGGAACTCGGGAGCCACCGGTTTTTCTCCTCCATGAACGAACGGACCCGGGCGCTCTTTGCGGAGGAATTGATTGATATTGTAGAAGCGCTGTCGCGAAAACGGATTGGTGCCCTCATTGCGATCGAGAGAGGAATCAATCTCAAACAGTATCTCGAGACAGGAACCGTGATGGATGCGGAGCTCACCCCGGAACTCGTTTACACCGTTTTCCACAGTGGAACGACACTCCATGATGGAGGAATGATCGTGGGGATGTCGAATGAAAGGATCGCCGGTGCCGGTTGTGTTTTTCCATTGATCCAGAGAGAATTGAGCGACCAGAGCATCGGTCTCCGGCACCGTGCGGCGATGGGGATCACGGAGGAATCCGACGCCATTGCACTAGTGGTCTCCGAAGAAACCGGTGCCATTTCCATTGCGATCAGTGGAAAATTGGAGCGGGCGCTGGACAAAACGGAGCTGAGAGAGAGGCTCAACGATCTTTTAAGCAAGCAGGACGGCGAGGAAGGAGAGGAGGGTGATGATGAAGAGTCTTAAAAAGTTCCTTGTCGAAAATTGGAGGAGCAAATTCGTCTCGCTCTTTATCGCGACTTCGATCTGGTATCTCATCAAGTCGCATCTGGACTCCAGCGAGCAGGCATTTCCCGTGCCCGGGACTGGGGCGGCTCCCGCAGCGCGCCCTGCCACGGGACCGGTTCTGGATGACACCCTTCTGGGGCCTCTCATCACACCACCTGCGACGGTCCCGCCGCTGTCCGTTCCGGTGCCAGGCGCTGAAATAAAAGGATGAGTGAGAAATCGAGGCAGCTTTTTGGAACGGACGGAATCCGGGCACGAGTCAACCGTTATCCCCTGACCCCGGAATTTGTCGTTCGATTGGGCCAGGTCGTGGCCGATATTTTCCTCGCAAGACGTGTCGGAGCGATGACTTGGCCAACCGTGGTGATTGGGAAGGACACACGGCAGTCCTGCGATATGCTCGAATGTGCGATCGCGGCCGGTTTGACCTCGCGGGGCATCGATGTGCAGCTGGCAGGAGTGATCCCGACGCCCGCCGTTGCGATGATGACCCGCCACTCCGGAGCGCTTTTTGGGATCGTGATTTCCGCGTCGCACAATCCTTTTGAGGACAACGGGGTGAAGTTTTTCGGACCCGATGGATACAAGTTTGATGATTCCCTGGAAGCGGAAATCGAGGATCGTCTCTTCTCTGCGCACGAGGCATCGTCTTCGGATTCGGTCGGTCGGATCGCCGCCTTGCCGGATGCAACGGACCGATACATTGCCTACGTCTGCAACAGTGTGGGAAACGACCGGGAACTTTTCCGAGGGTTGACCGTAGCCCTCGACGCCGCCAACGGGTCCAGTTTCCGCACGAGCGAGGCCATCCTCCACGCGCTCGGGGCAAAGGTCCTCCCCTGCCACCATCACCCCAGCGGGATCAACATCAATCGGGATTGTGGCTGCACCCATCCTGCCGTGATCGAGTCTCTCGTTAAAGCGACGGGGGCGCACGTCGGGGTCTCCCACGACGGGGATGCCGACCGCGTGCTGCTCTCGGACGAAAACGGTTCGGTTCTGGACGGGGACGAACTGATGGCGATCGCTGCCGTGAGCATGATCAAGGCCGGGACCTTGAAGGACAATACCCTCGTCGCCACGATCATGAGCAACGCAGGACTCGACGAAGCGATTTCCACAGTGGGTGGAAAAGTGGTGCGGACCGGTGTCGGTGACCGGTATGTCATTGCCGCGATGCGGGCCGGTGGATTCAACTTCGGGGGCGAGCAGAGTGGTCATTTCATTTTTCATGATTTCATCACTACCGGTGACGGAATCATTGCGGCAGTGCAGCTCTTAAAGATCATGAAAGAAAGCGGTGCCCCTTTGAGTGAGCTGCGGAAGATCATGACCAAATTTCCCCAGGCGCAGCGTAACATTCGTGTTTCCCGCAAGCCGGAGAAAGCGGCACTGAAAGCAGTGACCCTTTTGGACGAAGTGGAAAAGACGCTGGGAACCTCCGGTCGGGTTCTACTCCGTTATTCCGGGACGGAACCTCTCCTGCGTCTCCTCATTGAAGGCCGCGATGCGGACTACATTCATCGTGAAGCGGATCGAATTGCAGAAGCGATCCGGGCGGAGATCGGGGAATGAAAGGTCTCTTCATCACCGGAACCGATACCGGCGTCGGGAAGACCCGCTTCACGACCGGTCTGATCTCGTTTTTGCGGGCTGGAGGGATCAACGCAGTGGGGATGAAACCCATCGAATGCGGCGGAAGTGAGGATGGCGAGGCGATCCTGGTGGCTTCTGGTGGAGAGGCGCACGGCTGGGTGCGGAGCGCGATCAGCCCCGTGATCTTTCCCGAACCGCTCGCGCCAGCAGCCGTATCCATGGACCAGGAGATTGATTTTGACCAGATTCGATGCACCTACGACACACTCGCCGCGAGATCCGACTTTGTGGTGGTAGAGGGAGCGGGAGGGTGGCTCGTTCCTCTGGACCGGGATCGCACCATGGCCGACCTCGCCGTTTTGTTGGATCTCCCCGTCCTCGTAGTCGCGGCCAATCGCATCGGAGTGCTGAACCATACGCTCCTCACCGTTCAGGCGATCCAAGCGGTCGGGTTGGTGTGTCATGGCATCTATCTCAATACCTTTGAGGACACTGTAGATCTCTCCACGGAGAGCAATGCGCGGGTTATGAATGAATTGTTGCCTGATCTTCCCGTTTTCGGGATGGACTTTGGAGGGATTGTCGAATTTCCTTAGCGACGTACATGGATCTACTCCCGAACAGCTTTAGCGTCGGTCTCCTTGTTGGATTGATCCCCGGCCTAATCGCTTTGGGAGTCTTCCTTGGGTATCGACTTGCGAGAAAACACGATGGCTCCGCTCCGCCCGCTCTGTGGCCGGTTCCCGTGGCGTATCGGGAGAAAAATCCAGTTCCTACTGCGGAAGTGCCGGGTTCTGAGGATGAAGGCGACGATCCCACCGCACCGATCACGCCCGTCATCGAGATGTCTCGATCCCCACACGATAGTCATCGCGATCTCTCGGTGGGGAATGCTCTCGTGAAGAATCTAGAGTTGCTCGAACTACTCCTGAAGAGCAGTGAAAATCAGACAAAAGAAAGCCTCCTTCGTCAAATCGGGATGATTTCGCAAGAGTTGCAGGCGCTCTTGCCCGGATGTTCGTTTCGCGCCTTTTCCTTTGAACCGGGAACCTACGTAGATTCCGACATGCGGAGCCGCATTCGCATCGTCACGGGCACTTCAGGAGAGAGCAGAACTCGTATCGTCCGAACTCTTCGCGGAGGATTTCTTTACGACGCCGGGGGTGACGAAGAGCCAGTGGTGATCCGGAAGGCGGAAGTCGAGATCGGTTAGGAGACTTTCCGAAGCCGGAGACGGTTCATGGTGCGACCTTCGGCGAGCCATTGTTCCTCGAAGTCTGTTTTCGGGTAGAAGAATTCGCCCTCCTCCCAAGAGAGCCGTTCGAAGCGATCGCAGGACTCCTGCACGGCGAGGGCTTCTTCGAAATACGGGAGGTCATCGGTGAGGAAGAGTAGCTCTCCGTCCTCCCTGAGCAGCTCATGAAGAGCGTGGAGAAAAGGGAGTTGGCACATCTGACGTCGTGCCGCGTGTTTTTTCTTTGGCCAGGGATCGGGGCAGAGAAAATGAATGCGGTCGGCGAATCCGAGCGGGAGCAGATGATTGACCGCGTAGTTCGAATCGGCTCGCAGCACCTTGACATTGCTCAGCTCGGCCCGGACGGACTTCCGGCTCACCTTACGGACCCGCCCGAGGAGGCGCTCCACCCCGAGGAAGCGTCGCTCCGGATAGTTCCCCGCGAGACGAATGAGGAACGAGCCATCTCCGCAGCCCAGGTCGAGCTCGATGGATTCGGGCCCCGGAAAAAGGTCTTCCCGCTTGAGACGGGCAAACCATTCGTCGGGATAGAACTCGTTTAGGAAGGGGAATCGTTCGACTTTCGGCATCGCGGGACTGTGAGTCACATCTCGGTCCGCTTCAACTTCCATGATTCGACTTTGCCCGCGAGGGATCGGCGGTATTCGTCTTGCCGGGAGTGGTACCACTTCCTCCCAAATCATCTCATACGATCAACTCCGGGATAGGCTTGCCGTAGGAGACGATGGGAGTCGGTCTTCCGTTAAAATCCTCGATCGTAACCTTTGACGAGTCTATGCCGAGGTGGTGGTAGATCGTCGCGAGGAAGTCGCCGGGACCGCAGGGGCGCTCGATGACATCTTCACCGCGTTTGTCGCTCGCTCCGATGATGCCGCCGGTCTGAATGCCGCCTCCGGCCCAGATGTTGGAAAAAGCGCGCGGCCAATGGTCGCGACCGGGCTGGAGGGTGCCGGCAGGTGCGCTGGCGTCGCCTGCCCCGGTGCTGCGCTCGAAACTGATCTTCGGAGTGCGCCCGAATTCGCCGGTGACGACGACCAGCACGCGCTTATCGAGACCGCGAGCGTAGATGTCCTCGATCAGCGCCGAGACGGCTTGATCGTAATTCGGCATACGGAAGCGCAGGGCCTCGAACTGGTGCTGGTTGACGGCGTGGTCATCCCAGTTGTTGACACGTCCACAGAGGGGGCCACTGAGACTACTAGTGACGATCTCCACGCCAGACTCCACGAGACGGCGGGCGAGGAGGAGCTGTTGGCCCCAACGGTTGCGACCGTAGCGGTCACGGGTCGCCGCTTCCTCTTTCCCGAGATCAAAGGCGTCGCGGGTCTGGGGATTCGTGAGCAGAGCCATCGCCTGGGACTCGAATTCGTCGAGGGCACCGAGCTCGCCCTCTTTGTCAAAAGTCCGCTCCATCTTATCGAGGCTGCGGCGCAGGGCGAGACGATCACTGAGACGGCGTGTCTCGGCGGGGTCAGACAGTCCGATGTTCGGAACTTGAAAGTTCGGGCGATTGGGGTCATCACTCACTGCAAACGGGGCGTAGGCGTCGCCGAGGTAGGCGGGACCGTTGTATTCCAGCGGCGGGTTCACTCCGATGTAGTTCGGTAGCGGATTGCTTCGTTTTTCGCCCTGGCTGCGGAGATAATGGGCGACCGACATCCAGTCGGGGAGTTTCGCCTTGGGTTTGTCCCTCTCATCCGAGTCCCCCGAGAGCATCTGCATCGAACCGGCAGGGTGACCGCCCGCCTTTTGGTTCATGGACCGCAGGATCGTGAACTTGTCGGCGATCTTTGCGCTCATCGGGAGCAACTCGGTCAGTTGCATGCCGGGCACGTTGGTAGAGATGGTCTTGAATGGCCCGCGGTACTCACTGCCGATATCGGGCTTGGGATCGTAGGTGTCGATGTGGGACTGGCCGCCGGGGAGCCAGACCATGATGATGGCCTTTTTCTCGCTGTTCGGCTTCAGGGCATTCTCCGCGCGGAGTTTCAAGAGAGCTGGCCACGAAAGGGATGCCATCCCGGTAAGACCGATCTGCATGAATCCGCGACGGTTCAGTGGTCCGGTGCAGCGAAAGGGCGTGGTGGAGGGGTCGATGATCGAGGGCATGGGGGCTGTTCGGTAGAGGCTTTGCGGCGTTCGGAGAATCGAAAAGGGGCGGGAGGTTGGACTACTTTGCGGTGATGCCAAAAGCGGCGACTTCCTTGCCATCTGCGCCGTTCCAGACGCGGAGAGTGCTGTCCTCGCCTCCGCCCACGAGGGTCGTTCCCGTCGGATTGCTGGCGGCGGCTTGCATGAACTCGGGTAGTCCGGCGATGGTGCGGACTTCGCCACCGTCATCCCGCACGATGCGGACGCGATTGTCTCCTGAGGAAGTCACGATCTGGTTGCTGGCACCGATATATTGCAGGGAGGTGATTTCTTTGGTCCAACCCTCGATCTTCTTTTTGCGTTCCCCGAGGATCAGGTCCCACGAGTTCACGATCCCGTCTGCTCCCCCGGAGGCGAGAACGCGTCCGTCGGCGCGGAACGCGACGCCCATGACGTAGTGGGTGTGCCCCTCGAAGAGATTCACCTGCTTGCCCGATGCAATCTCGGTGATGCGGGCGATCTTGTCCGCTGCCCCCGAAGCGAGCAGCTTCCCGTCAGGGGAAAAGTCGATGCTCATGACGATGTCATCGTGCCGCTCTTTCCACGTCGCGGTCGCCTTGCCGGTGGCGGGATCAAAGAGGGTCAAGTCGCCGGTACGAGAGGGTTCCCCCCCGCCGGTGGCGAGTAGCTTGCCATCGGGACTGAAGCGGACTGCGTTGACTCGGTCCGCAAAGAGGGAGTGATCTTTTTCCCCGCCGAGGAGTCGTTCGAGGACCCAGGCTGGGGTCGGGCTGGAACTAATGACCTTGCCATCGGGCAGGGTGGCAGAAAAGAGACCGTCTCCCCGCGACACGAGCGAAGCAGTCGGCGCTGTCGTTCCACTTACTTCTTCCAACGGGATCCCTGTGGCCACGGCCCAAACGATGAGCTTGCCATCGTCGAAGACGGCGGCCGCACGCTGGCCGTCGGGTGCGAGTGCCACTGCGACGGGTTTGCCCTTGGGCTTGGCGACGCTCTGTTTTGCAGTCGCGAGGTCGGCGGTGGCTTTGTCCTGTGATTTTTTGGCTACGTCGATGGCGGCGTTGGCGGCGGCAGTGAGTTTCGTGTTCGTTGCTTTGGAATCGGTGATGCGTTTCACTTCGATCTCGGCGTCTTTGATATTGTTCTCCGTAGCAGAGACCGCAGCCACTGCGGAAGACTCTTTCATCGCGACGGGCGCGAGTTTCTCTTGAGCAGCCTTCAGCTCTTTTTCCAATGCGGCGTCCGCTTTGCCCCCCGGGGCTTTGGCGATGCGGGCGAGCACTTCGTCGATCGCTTTTTGGGCGACCGCTTTTTCATCCTGGGCAGGTTTTACTCCCTTTTGTTTTTCGGGGAGCACTTTTTTCATCGCTACGATGGCATCGTTGGCCTTTTTGAGAAGTTCGTCGAGCGCCTTGTTCTGCGCCTCAATGCCTGCGATCTCGGCTTTTTGAAAAGCCTGCTCCACAGTCTCCCGTGCGATGGTCCACTCAAAGGCGGCGATCTGGCCAGTCAGGGTGGGGTTGCCGCGCAACTCAGCGAGGGGTTTTACGGTGGCAACGTCCCAAACCCGCACAGAACCGTCAGCGCAACCTGTCACGATTTGTTTCCCGTCGGCGGAGAGGGCGTGGTTCAATAGCGCCACTTTGCCTGTCTCGGTGATCTTTTTGAGAAGCGCTGCATCGGCCGGTGTCGGGGCGACGGGAGCGGCGGTGGCGGCCCCTGCCTTTCCGGGGGTGAGCTTCCAGATTTTCACTTCGCGGTAGCTCCCGCTCGCAAGTCGCGCCCCATCGGGACTAAAGGCCAGCGATTGCACCATCGCGCGATGGGCGCGGCCTCCCTTTTCGGTAGGATCAATGATCTCGGCAACAAATTGGCGGGTCGCGAGGTCGTAGAGATAGATGCGGTTCGAGCGACCACAGGCGGCGTAGCGGCCGTCCTGAGAGAGCGCGATGCTATAGATGGGATCGACGCCGGGTGCGAGGGGCTTCCATGTGACTTGTCGCTCTTGTTGCACGGAGGACTTGGCGCCTTGATCGATCCAGGCTTTGAGCACGGCGATTTCCTTTTCGTCCAGCTTCACGGCACCGGATTTGTTGTTTGGGGGTGGCATCTCAAAGTCGTCCGAGTGTACCGATGCCTCGACGACGAGGCTTTCGGCGCTTTTCCCTGGAACGAGGCCAGGGCCCGAGTCGCCCCCTTTTTGAATCAACTCGGGCGTCTCCATGTTGAGCGCGGCCTTGGTTGTTGTCTTGTTGTGACAGGAGATGCAGTTCGTCTTGAGAAAGGGGTAGACGTCCCGAAAGAAGTCGGGTTCGACTGCGAAGCCGGTAAGAGTCGCGCTGTAAAGGAGCACGACCAGCGGGAGGATGGGGGGCATTGCAGTTTTGGCACTCACGCCGACAGCATAGGCCCGATTGCAGGCGAGTGCTGCTCCACATTTACGCCATAGGTTCGACACCGAATCGCGCCATGGGCAGGAAGCCCATGATACAGCTCTGCCAGCTTCCGCAGCAGGGAACCTGGTGGATCACATCGTCGCTTCCGGAGCTTGGCGGGTCTCGCTTGCCAGATTTCTAGGCACACCAAGTCTGTAGTTTCTCCAGGAGCGGAGGAACTTGCTCGTAGGGATCCGTTGCTTCTTCGAACTCCAGCGTGACAAAACCTGCGTATCCAGTGTCTTTCAAGATTTTCACGACCCGCTCCAAATCGGCAGGTTCTTTCCGTCCATCGGCAAATCTCATTTCGGTTTTCAACTGCACATTCACTGCGAAGGGTGCAGAGGCCGTGATTTCCGCATAGACATCGTCGGCAATGAAGTTGCCACTGTCGAGATTGACTCCGACCCAGGGACTGTCCACTGCCCGTACGATGCGGAGGAGTCGATCTGCCGTGGCGATGCTGTCATGGTTCTCGATCCCGAGGAAAACCCCTTTTTCCGCCGCATAGACCGCCGCTTCTGTGAGCGCTCCGACGGCATTTTGTTCCGCCTCCTCACCGCTTACCCCTTGGGGATGTTTCCCCGCAAAAACCCGAATGTGCGGTGCGCCCATCAAGGTCGCGTAGTCGATCCACTGCTTTACGTAAGCGATCTGTTCGACGCGCTCCGGAGCTTCGGCCGGATAGGAAAAATTATTCCCCACCGCTGTCCCGGAAATCTGAACCCCGTTGAGATGAGCGATCTGGTGACAGTGGGCGTAGTATTCCGTAGGACACTCTGGCGGGAAAAAGTAGCTCGTCAGTTCGGCTCCCGCGACACCTTGCTTGGCGCAGTATTCGATGAAACCGGGCATATCCATGGCCTTTTTTCCCTCGACGTATTTCGGGTTTTCTTTTCCTCGGGAAAACTCGAAATAATCGCGAAAGGAATAGGCCGCGAGTCCTACCTTGAGTCCCTTCCCGATGCGGGTGTAGGGTTCCGTGACCGCAAGGGCACGGGTGAAAGGGGCCAGCCCGAGCCCGAGGGCACCGGTCATCCAGGATCTGCGTGTCGTTTTCATTGCCGGAAATTCTACTCCACACTCTGCCACTTGGGGAAGCGACATGATTGCGGTTTTTGTCAGTCTCCGTATCCCTCGGGATGCTCTACGTGCCAGTTCCAGGCGGATTGGACGATGGACTTGAGATCTGGATACTTTGGTTCCCAACCCAGATCACGACGAATCCCGGTGCTGTCGGCGATCAGAATCGCGGGATCTCCCGGACGACGTGGAGTGATTTCGGCGGGGATTTCCCTTCCCGTCACTTCGCGCACGGTCTCGACCACTTCTTTGACACTGAAACCGTTTCCGTTTCCGAGATTGTAATGCAGCACCTCTTTTTCCCGGAGCGCCTCCAGGGCGAGAATGTGAGCAGAGGCGAGATCCTCGACATGGATGTAGTCGCGCACACAGGTTCCGTCGGGAGTCGGGTAATCGTCACCGAAGATTTTGATGCTCTTCCTCTGGCCGAGCGCGACCTCGATTACGAGTGGGATGAGGTGTGTCTCGGGATCGTGATCCTCCCCTTTGACCGGAGTGCAACCCGCCGCATTAAAATACCGAAGCGCGGCGTAGCGGAGACCCTTTGTGCGGTGCGTCCAATGGAGAACGCGCTCGACAAAAAATTTCGATTCGCCATAGGGGCTTCCCGGAACGATTTTCTCATTCTCGGAGATCGGGATCCGCTCGGGTTCATCGAACAAATTTGCGGTGGAGGAAAGGATGAAACGCTTCACCCCGTGTTGCACTGCCGAATCGATCAGGTTGATGGCGTTGGAGACGTTGTCGCCTAGATACTTGAAGGGGAGCTCCCCCGATTCGCCTACAAGGGAATAGGCGGCAAAATGCATGATAGAATCGGGGCCAAAGGCTTTCATGGCATGATCCACCGCAGCACGATCTGCCAGATCGGCCTCGAAAAAGACGGCTTCTGGATTCACCGCCGCGCGATGACCCATGTAGAGATTGTCGTAGACAGCGACTTCATGGCCGGCTGCGATGAGGGCGTCGACGGCGACACTACCGATATAACCGGCTCCGCCGGTGACGAGGACTTTCATAAGAGGGAAGAGGAATCCGGCCGAAAGGGTCACAGCAGGAAGTGCGGAACTTTCTGATACACGGTGCTCAAACGCAAGGAATTCGTGCTATGCTCTCGGACATGAATTCTCAGACTCCCCTCCGGTGGGGTATCCTCGGCACCGGCATGATCGCCGGACGTTTTGCCGCCGATCTTCCTCTTTCCCAAAGCGGAATTCTCACCGCCGTCGCCTCCCGCAGTCTCGAATCGGCGACTGCTTTCACGAAACTCCACGGGGGAAGCCCGGTCGCGGGCTACGATGCGCTCCTTTCGCGCGACGATGTTGATGTCGTCTACATCAGCCTTCCGAATACTCTGCACCACGAGTGGACTCTCGCTGCACTCGATGCGGGGAAGCACGTCCTTTGTGAAAAACCAATGGCTCTGAGCGAGGCCGAGGCGGTGGAAATGTTCGATCGCGCCGAGGCGACCAATCGGCTTCTCATCGAGGCGTTCATGTACCGGGCGCATCCGCAGACCCGGCTTCTGCGTGAGATCATCGCGGACGGTGCCATCGGGGAGATCCGGCTCATCCGGACAAATTTCACCTTCCATCGCGAAGCGTCGACCACGGACGCTCGTTTTCAGCCCGGCCCTGGCGGAGGCGGTATCATGGACGTCGGCTGCTACTGCGTCGACTTCACCCGAACCCTCCTGAGTCAGGAACCGGACAGGGTTCAGTCTCTTCTCCATCGGCACGAGTTCGGCGTCGACGACTACGCGGCGGGTCTCCTCGGTTTTCCGGGAGGTCAGCTCGCTACGTTTACTTGTGGCATGACGGTGGTGTCTGATCAGACTGCCCACATCGCAGGGACAGAGGGCCGGATTGAGATCGTGCGCTTCTGGCAGGGGAAAGAGGGGTTTTCGCTGATCGATCCGCAGGGCAGGGAAAAGAAATACGAGGTGGAAGAAGAGCGACCGATTTACGCGATCGAAGCTGACGCATTTGCCGAGGTGGTCGGCGGCGCTCCGAACTGGAACGATCGCGCCAACACGCTTGGCAATCTCCGTGTTCTGGAAATACTGCGGCAGGGCACCTGAGTCTTTCGATTAGACAAACATTTCCGCGATCGGAGTCCCCTGGTCCGTTAGCGGGACCGGGCGAGAGCCGTCGTAAAGATCCTTTCGGGGATCGATCCCCATCGCGGCATGAATGGTCGCATGGAAATCCGGGATCGAGACGGGTTTCTCAAGAACCTCTTTGGCGAGTTCGTCTGTCGTTCCGTAGGCTCCGGAATGCTTCAGGCCTCCGCCCGCAAGGACGAGACTGAAACAGGTTCCCTGATGCCCTCGCCCCCCTCGACCGTCGTAGGCGGCAGGGCGACCAAACTCTGTCCCGACCGCGATGAGTGTTTTATCGAGGATTCCCTTTTCCTCGAGATCGGTAATGAGAGCCGAGAGCGCAGTGTCCAACTCTTGGATGAGGACATGCTGATTTTGCTGGCCTTCGTTGTGGGTGTCCCATCCGGTCCCGTTGATGAAATTGAGATTGTGTGAGACCTCGATGAACCGCACTCCGGATTGCACAAGACGCCGGGCGAGGAGACAGCGTTGACCGAACTCTCCTCCGTAACGTGTTCGGAGATCGGCCGGTTCTTTGGACAGTTCAAAGTGCCGCATAAAGTCCGGTCCGGCGAGTCGGAGCGCTTCCCGTTGGTTCTCCTGATACTGGGCGGGGAGGGATTTCTCTGGAATCTGACCAGCGAAGGGATCGAGGAGAGACTGCCGACGAGCGGCGCGATCCGAATCAACGTCCTCGGGACGGCTGAACCCAGCCGGCCCACTCTCGGTGTCGGTGAGATAGACAAAACCGGCCTTCGCGCCGAGGAATCCGGAGCCGCGGCTCACGTTCGGATATCCGATCAGCATGTAGGCGGGTACATCAGGATTCACAGCTCCGAGTTCGTGCGCTACGATGGAGCCGATCGAGGGATAGGTGGAGCTGCCGCTGATCACCCGGCCGGTGTGGACGAGATTGGTCGCAAAGGCATGTTCATCGATGACGTGGTGATTGACGGTGCGAACTGCCGTGAGACGATCTGCGACTTTCGCAGTTTTTCCGAGATGCTGACAGAATCGCACTCCCGGAACGGCTGTCTCGATGGACTCATACTCCGAACCCGCCACTTTCGGACTCGCCTTGGAGTTGCCTTTCGACTTCGGATCAAACGTGTCGATCTGTGCCATCCCGCCTCCCAGCCAGATGAAGATACAATGCTCCGCTTTCCCCTTCGGGAAATTCACGATGGAGGAGGAAGCGGCCAGCGGGGACACCCCGAGGGAGGCACCGCCCGCGACGAGGCCACTTTGTTTGAGGAAGTTTCTACGATTCATTTTCGGGAAGGAATTCAGGGGGTCAGGAATTGAGGCGTTGGGGAAAAATCAGCGGGTGTAGATCCATTCAGGTGTGTTGAGCATCGCCCAGATCATGTCCTCCATACGGAGGCGCCATTCCTCCGTGAGCGCATTGGTCGCGGGGGCACCGGCGCGGGCTTCCGCTTCTTTCTCTTGGGCGAGAGTGTTGGCTTCGCCGTCGAGGTGATTCGACCAGCTCACGTATCGCACCGGAAGGTGAGGTTTTTTGGCCACCGCGATGCGATCAGCTTCAGGAATGACGCGTTGGTCAAATCCCTGCCGAATGAATCCGACATACCGATCTTTCTCCGCCGCACTCGGCTGCCGGGTGAGGAGACGGAGAAAAAGGCGGTCCACGAGTTCCTCGGGAGTCTGGTCCTCCATCACGATCGCAGTGAGCGCGTGTCGGTCACTGAGTCGGGTCAGCCAGGTGCCCATGACTCCGTTTGCGAGGATCGCCGGTTGCAGCACATTCGGATC
>JAGPCC010000035.1 GCA_018058245.1 Verrucomicrobiales bacterium | reverse complement strand
GAAAACGGTACTGATAGACGGCCCCCCAGGGATCCTTCATCGGCTCTTCGAGATAGGCACGCCAGCGCTCCGGCTGAGGCTCGCCCGTGGGACGCTCCACCAGCGCCATCAAGCCTTGCTCCCCCGTCGGTGGCTTGAAATAGTTGTTCCGCTCGTAGGCCTTGAGCGCCAGATCGAGGGCCTTTAGATCGGAATCCACCCGTTGATACTTCGCGTCATCGATGAAGCCGATAATGAGGTAAACGCCGGAACCCGAAAGTACCGCAATGATCGTGATCACGATGACCAGTTCAACAAGAGTAAAACCGGACTTCCGGCGAGACCGGGCGTGGGATTGAGAATGGGGAATGAGCTTCATCGTTGGAAATTTGAGTGAGTTAGCGAGCGCGGATGCCGGACATCGAGCCGAAAATGGTAGTGATCATACAATAGGCCACAACAAAGACAATCGCGGCAACAAAGACCAGCATGACGGTGGGAACCACGGTCGTCAATCTCCCGATTCGCACATCGAGATCTTCGTCGTACTTGGAGGCCGCTTTGGAGAAAGATTTCCCGAGTTCTCCGGTCTGTTCACCGATGGCGATCCGATCCACCAGCTGCTCTGGAAATGCCTCCGTTTTTGCCATCGCCCGGGCGAGGCTGGTGCCCTCTCCCACATCCAACACGACCGCATCGAGATGGCCGCGAACGAAGCGATTCGGAGTGCCTCGAGCAATCAGTTTGAGACTGTTGAGAAGCGGCACACCGTTGTTCACGAGGTTCGACATCGTATGACAGAATTGTGCGTAAAAACGTCCCAGGATCACCGGGCCAAAAGCCGGCAGTTTCATTTTGTAACCATCCCACCAAACACGGCCAGTCGGCGTCGAGATCGTGATTCGAAACGCCACTGCAGAACCGATCATCACCGCGAGGATCAGCCACCACCAGGTCGCCATAAAATTCGTGAATCGGATCAGCATATCCGTGATCACCGGGAGCTCTTGACCGGTCTTCTGCATCATGTCACTGAGCGAAGGCATCAAGACGGTGCTGAAAACAAAAAGCAGCACAACACAGGCGAGCATCACCGTGATCGGATAAATCATCGCACCGACCGTCCGGCGCTGCAGGCTGAAGAGCTGCTTCAGATTAATCACAAGCCGTCGGAGGATCTCGGGCAGCGAACCACTCGCCTCCCCCGCTGCGACGAGGCTGCAGTAGAGTTCATCAAAAGAGGGCGAAGCAATGCCGAGCGCTTTGGAGAATCGCGAACCCTCACGGATTTCCTCGCGGAGACAGCCAGCCACGGATCGGATCGACTGGTTTGCCTGGCGCTCCTGGAGAATCTTGAGCGCCCGCTCCAGATTCATCCCCGCATCGAGCAGGTCGGCGAGTTCTTCGGTAAAAAGTACCAGTTCTTGCCGTTTCAGACGGGTGTTCCGACTCGATTTTTCCCGCTTCCCTGGGCTGCCCTTGCCACCCTTTGCCGGAGCCCCGGATTCCGCGCCCGGAGCCACTACCACGGGAATGAGAGCCCGGGACTCCAACTCCCGGTAGGCCTCGGCCTTATTCCGGACCATGACACTTCCGGAAACTTGGTTCCCGGTCGGATCAATCGCGGTATAGGAAAAGGACGGCATCAGTTGACTCTTCGTAGGAACCCCCGAAAGCACGCAAAGTTTCCACTGATTTCCGGCAGCTTGCTACGAAGTAGAGAATTTGTCACGCCCGCTTTCGAGGATCTCGCCTCACCTACGGGACGACCCTGTTGCATCAGCGACCTAACCCTCTTTCTTTTTGCGAAATTTGGCGTGATACGAATTTTCCGATACCGGAACAAAATCGATGAATCCTCGGCTCCGATTCACCCGGTAGAGCCGGACCTGAATCCGTTTCCCGACGCTGATAGGTGGACCACCGGCCCGACTGCGAAATTCGTCTTTGGATCGATCGAAAAAGTATTCGTCGCGAGGAGGCAGGTCGTCCTTTCGTATCATTCCCTTGACCATGAGATCATCCAGTTCGGCAAAGGCCCCAATTGGTTTCACATCAAAGACCGTTGCGGTGAAAATCGTCTCGTCATCCTCGTCGCAAATATGCTCCAGGTATTCCACCATTTTGAGACGCTGCGTATCAACCTCGGCCTCGGCGGCGACCCTCTCGGTCCGGGAAATATGTTCGGCAATGGCCCCCATTTCTTCGTAGGACGGAGTCCAATCTGCCTTGATCGGCGCAGTCGGCTCTTGCCTGCGGGAAAGAATGCGGCGCAAGGCACGGTGTACAATGAGGTCCGCGTACCGACGGATCGGACTCGTGAAATGCGTGTAATTCGTTTTCGCGAGACCGTAGTGACCGATGGAATCTCTTGAGTAGGCCGCACGTCGGAGGCTTTTCAGCAACCCGATCTTGAGACTGTGCTCCTCGAGTGTGCCCTTCACGTTCTTGAGCAACTTTTGCAACTCTGAACGATTCGAGACATCCCCGACAGTGTGCCCGAAGGCACGAGCTTGTTCCGCAAACTCTTGCAATTTCCCAGGATCGGGATCTTCGTGAACTCGATACAACGAGGGCGCTGGGGCATTTTTTGTCTCGTAGGCGACCGCTTCGTTTGCCGCGAGCATGAACTCCTCGATGAGCTGATGGCTCTCGTCGTAGTCACTGCGTTTCACCCCTACGGCTCGCCCGTTTTCGTCGAGCACGACTTTGACTTCGGCGAACTCCAGATCAAGTGCGCCGTTCGCAAAACGACGGTCCCGTAGCATCGCGGCGAGTCTCCAAGCTCGCTGGAGATGAACCGCAAGGCTGCGCTCTTTTTCGTCCGAGAGCGCGGCTATGGCCCCTTCATCGAGTTTCATCCGCTCGATCGCCTCTTCGTAGGAAAATCGCCCATGGCTCCGAATCACTGCGGCGGCAAAGCGGGCGGCAGTTTGTTTGCCTTTGGCATCAAACGTAAGGATCGCGGCATGAGTAAGCCGCTCCACCCCGGGCTTGAGACTACAGACACCGTTGCTCAACTTTTCCGGCAGCATGGGCAAGACCCGATCC
This sequence comes from Verrucomicrobiales bacterium, assembly GCA_018058245.1. Classification (GTDB taxonomy): domain Bacteria; phylum Verrucomicrobiota; class Verrucomicrobiia; order Verrucomicrobiales; family DEV007; genus Arctic95D-9. The sequence continues at coordinate 21,549 of JAGPCC010000035.1, read as the reverse complement.
GCAAGATAGACACTGTTCCCGCGGTGACGGGCTTCTCGATCGAGGGCACTACCTGGTTTCACGTAATGAGAAACGTCCGCAATGTGTACGGCCAGCTCCCACGTTCCGTCGGGGTTCTCCGTCACACAAATGGCGTCGTCGAAGTCTTTGGCATCATAGGGATCGATCGTAAAAACTTCCCGCTCACGCCAGTCCTCTCGGCGTTCGATTTCTTCGGGCGAGACTTCCTCCTGAATATGATCGGCTTCGCGCAGGGCCTCGGGGGGGAACTCCAACGGCAGACTATATCGGTGGATCACAGAGAGAATATCGACTCCGGGATCCGTCTCGCGCCCGAGGACCTCGATCATTGCCGCAGTCGGTAGATTGAGCGGACTATCCCACCCGATAAATTCCGCTACAATCACGTCGCCTGGTTTGGCCTCCGGGAGGACCTCGGTGAGTCGAAAGGAAGTGGGGAGCCGACCGTCCTCCGGCACCACCGTCGCGCGGGCTCCTTTGCTGTAAAATTTCCCGACGATCTGCGTCCGATTCCGCTCGATCACCCGAATGACTTTTGCACTCCATTCCTCTTTTGTGTCCTCTCCTCCTTTATGACGAGTCGAATTGCGGTGCCAAGTAGGGGGCGCATCGCTTACCAGATTCACCTCCACCCGGTCACCATCGAGGGCGGTGCCGGCAGCTCGTCCGGGCACAAAGACCCGCGGTCTGTCCATCGCCCGGAAGGAGGCATGGGCCTGCGGATCGTCGGGGATGAAAAAGGCGCTTTGGCGCTTGCGGTCACGGGAAAAGGAAATCGTGCCGAGGAAGGATTCCAGCTTGGCACGGCGATGTCGCGAGGCAAGACGATAGCGAGATTTCTTGCCCCGATTCAGCTCACCCGTCGTTTCGAGCTCGATCATGGCATCGCGGAAGGCAGCTCTCTGATTTGCCTTCACTCTCAGCTCTTTCGCGAGTTCAGTTTTGTTGAGCGGCTGGTACTCGGGTTTCAAAAGGAGAGCCCGAATTTGCGAAATGAATTTATTCTTCAAAAGATTAGCCAAATTTGACAAAAAAGGTGGACGTAGACCACCCAAATGTGTTTACATTGTATTCAAGAAAAAAACGACCGAGAACAAGGAAAAAGTTCTCGTCACCACTTGATCCAACCAGTAAACATGCCCCGAATCATGAGAAAATCATCCTCAATCTACCGCCGGAAGGGCTTCACCCTACTTGAACTACTCGTCGTTATCGCCATTATTGGTATTCTTGCAGGCCTGATGTTTCCCGCAGCAACGGGAGCGCTCCGCAAAGCAGAGAGAACCCATGCCGAGAACACTTGTTACAACCTCAAAAACGCGATTTCCGCCTATTTCACCGAGTATCGGAAATACCCGGCGAAAGCAGACGCAAATGAAACCGAAGAAATTCGGACAAATAGCGATCTGATGGACATACTTTTGGGTGCCGACAGTGAGGCCGAGAGAGGTGGCCTGAATCCCCGCAGAATCGCATTTTATACCGACAAAGCTGCCAAACCCCTCGGTGATGGCTCTTACAGAAAAGGGGTGACGCTCGAAAGTGACGGAGGTGGCGAGCTTTGGGATCCCTACGGTGAGCATTATTACGTGCGGATGGATCTGGACTACAACAATCGCACGGAAAAACCTTCGTGGGATACCGGTGACGCTCAATTCCTCCCCGAGGCCATCCTTATCTGGAGCGCCGGAAAGGATACGGACGAATCTACGATAAAGGATAACGTGAAGACTTGGTAACCCAGCCACACGCCCCCTTTTTTCCCAAACGCGCGTTCCTCCGGGAACGCGTTTTTTATTCCACGATGAAAAAGGGATTCAGGAGGTTCTCTTTATTATAGAGCAGAGGATTCCCGGTACCATGCTCGACGACACGACGCCCCGCTTCGAGGGCGATGGCATGAGCAGCGGCGGTATCCCATTCCATCGTCGGACCGAGGCGCGGATACACATCAGCGCTCCCTTCCGCAACCAGGCAGAGCTTCAGTGAACTGCCCGACGAGAGAAAATCGACTTTTTTTCCTTCTGATTCGAGCTTCCGGACAAACTCGCGAACCTCGTCGGTGAGGTGCGAACGACTCGCGACCACAACCACGTCGGATTTCTCGGAGTAGTGGAGGCCACCGCTCAGTTTCTCCGGTTCACCGCCGGTTATGGACTTCCAGGCACCTTTCCCCTCTGAGGCATAATACAGTCGGTCTCCGACCGGCTGAAAGACGACTCCGGCAACCGGGGCCTGTCCCCGAACGAGGGCAATGTTCACGGTGAATTCCCCATTTCGCTTGATAAACTCTTTTGTCCCATCGAGTGGATCGACTAACCAGAAGTATTCCCAGTCTTTTCGCGCTTCGTAGGCAACGGTGCGGGTCTCCTCCGAAATGATCGGAATGCCGGGGTAGAGTCTCTCCAGAGCGGAAACAATCACCTCGTTGGCTCTACGATCCGCTTCGGTGAGAGGCGATTTGTCCTCCTTCACATCGACCCGGAACTCACTACCATAGACGTCCAATACCACCTCGCCAGCCTTTCGGGCAATCTGGTTTACTTCTTCGATGACAATCTGATCCATCATATTCGGCCAAAGAAGCGCTCCGACGGGAGATGTCAACGCGGGAAAATTGCATTCTTCTACCGGATGCCCTTCAACTGCTCCGAAGTCCACTTCACCCCTTGTGCGGCGTCAGAATCATCTGGATTCGAGCTGATGAAACTCTGCCATTCGGTACGAGCAAGCTCCAAATGCTCTTTTGCCTCTGATTTATCTCCTGTCTTGATACAGGCAAATCCGACAAGGCCTCGTGCTCGGGCGAGGGCTCGATGATACTCTGCCAAGGCGGTCTCCGAACCAGTAATCCCCTCGAGGAGGGTGATCGCCTCACGCAAAGGAACTCTCGATTCATCAAATTTCCCGGAATCCCCGAGCATTTCCGCAAGATGAGACAACCTCTCCGAGTAGGAAAACCGAACGTCAGGAGCCACCGAACGATTCGCTTCCAAAATTGGTTTCAGGATCGCGATTGCTTTTTGTTCTAGGTCGATCGCGCTCTTGAGTTCCCCGCCGTCCCGCTGATGCTGCGACAAGGCACCATAGATGTCAGCCAATGTTTTGAGATAGGTCGACTCGTAGGGATTGGATGCCACGACTCGCCCGAGAACTTCCGCCGCCCCTTCCAGCTTTTTAAAATCCTCCGAAAGCAACCCGAGACGGGCAAGACTGTTCCCTAGACCCAGCTGATACTCATCGACGGCGGCATCGAGAGTCACCGCGAGGCCATAGAGATCGGCTGACTGCTGGTAGGCATTTTTTGCCAGTTTCTCGTCCCCGCGACTTTCCAAAACCCGACCGCTCATGGCAAAAGACCTCGCCAGTAAACCGATAATGCGATGATCCTCGGGAGTTGCCTTCTGCAGCGAGGTGAGCTGTACACCGATCGAGACACCCGCGTCGAGAGCAGCCTCGTCGCGTCCCATCGCAAACTCGCACTCTGCGATATCTAACGAGTTGGCGTGAATCTTCACCGCGACGGTGGCTGCTTCCTCCGGGACGCGGGACCGATATTCGCTCCAGAACCGCGAAGACTCCGTAAAGTAGTGCCGCGCGACAGAAAACTGGCTGGACTTGATCGCCAACCGGCCCAACGAATTTTTTGCGATCGCGATATTTTTGACAAAATCCGCACTGGTCGAGCCGCTATCTTCGAGCAAGGCAGAATATCGTCGCTCCGCCTCGCCGAACGAGGCCAGCGCCTTTCCGAATTCTCCCATTTCCCGGTAGATCTGCCCGAGATAAAAATGAGCGTTTGCAGTCGAGACAATGAAGTCCGGGGCGTCGCCATACACTTCGATGAGTCGCTCAAAATGAGTTCTTCCCTCCAGAAGCACTTTGCCTCGTCCTTCACGGAATTCGGGAACGTCCGAATCACGATTTTCGAGCACTAACTCAAAAAAGCGATCCCCACTATCCTGAGCCTGACGAAGCACCTGGCGAGCGAGCTTGGCTTCTCCGAGAAGTCGACTCTTTGAATCTTCCGAGTTGTCCAACTCCGACTTCAATTGCTCCGAAGTTTTTTGCAGAGATTTTTTCTGGTTCATGTAGGCGGCAGCGGCCTTATTGACTCTCGCCTCCGCCTCTTTTGCGAGATCAGTGAACTCATCCGCCTTCTCCGCCTCCACCTTCTTCATCTCCTTGACACTGAAGATGGTAAAAACACTCAGCGGGAAAACCGCCACCAACGCGGCAATCGCGATCGACTGCCATCGCACCACCGGGCTTCTCCGCACATCCACCGCCCATTGCCGGAGGTGACCTCCCAGACCCAGGCGATTACCCTCAAAAATCGGTTCGGGAAAAGTCGCTGGAATCGGAAGATTTTGGATTTTGTTCTCGCTGACAACCAGAGCACCATTCGATGAGGCCTGGTCCATCTCGGGGGATTCCTCTACTACCCGCAGGACCTGAAGCAGTTCCAAGACTTCCGCCATCGACTCGGGACGCTCTCCCGCATCGATCAAAAGGCACTTCTCAATGACCTGACAGAGACGTGCATCGAGATCCTCCGATCCCGGTGGCCACTCGATGATACGCTCACTCTCGAGCTGACTCAGAAAATGCTCGGTGATGGAGGTCAGTTCGCCAAAGGCGATCGCAGGCGCAGAGGCAAGCCATTCGGGGTGGTCCGCACATTGACTACGGAGACGATCCAGCCGGGGAAGATGACCCGTCAAAAGCTCGAAAGCGATCACGCCGAAGGCATATACATCCCACCGTTTTCCTTGCTCCCGTGAGAAATCGCCCGACGCAAGTTGTTCAGGACTTGTGTAGAACAGGTAGTCCCCCGCCTCGAGGTGCTGCAATCCCCCCATGAACAGCTGCCCGAATCCGGAGACTTTCACGAAGTTTCCCTCGGTGGAATCGTTGGTCAAATAGATCTCCTCAGGCCGCAGCCCGCCATGGAACAGCCCCGAGTCATGCAAAGTTCCCACACACTCGGCCAATTCCAGAATCACCTCTCTGGTTTGCTCCTCGACCAGCATCGAAGACAGCTTGGTGAGCGAGCTGGCCTGCCATTGCTCGGTATCCCGAACTTTCCAGCCGTGAAACGGCTGCACACAAAAACTGAGTCGATCCTTCTCCTGTGCGGAAAACTCGAACACCGGCGACAAGTGGGACGGACTCGCATCCGTGCCCCCAAGGATTTTTGCCCAACGCTTCAGATGCTGTTCGCTGGTGCCCTGAGCTTTGAACACTTTCACAAAGCAGCGAATCCCGTCACGGATCGCGACAAAGGTCCATCCGAAGGGATCCTCGTGGAGGAGCCCTTCCAATTGATATCCTGAGAATTCCGGAAGACGCATTGGTTCAATCTATTACGAAATACCCTTGGAAACCTTAACTATTTCTCACAAATAATTCTGTTCTCAAGAATGGCAGATTTTGGTGGATTCCAAGCAAGTTCCCGTTCTCAGATTCCCATGGTCCCCCCGGTTTCCAAACGGTGCTGAAAACACCCCCGAAAACAGAGGAGAATCGCCCGAAAGCGAGCCACTGCATCGCTCCAGCCAACCTCGCGGTAAAAGCAGTTCCTTAGGCGACGAATGCATCTCACTCACCGCCCCCCGATTCCATCCTTCAGACCATCAAGAAACTCGCGAAGCGCGAAAGTTGCTCGGTAAACCAATTCCTCGCCAGTGTGGCCACCGAAAAGATGACGGCTCTGCCAATCCTGAACTGCCTTCGCACCAATGCTGCCAAGGAGTTACGTGAAGAATTCGAGAGATTCTTCGATGCAACCTGCCGAAAGGAATCCGAGTAGGCCCAACCCTCTTCCCTCGACAATCCGCCTTGCGCAACGGATAGTTCTGAGACAACAATTTCCGTATTATGGGTAGAGCATTTGAGTATCGACGGGCTTCGAAAGAGGCAAGATGGGACAAAATGTCCAAAACGTTTCCGAAAATCGGCAAAGCCATCACGATGGCGGCAAAAGAAAGCGGGAACGATCCCGTAAACAATTCGAAGCTGCGCCTCGCGATTCAGGCGGCCAAGGCGGCGAACATGCCCAAGGACAATGTCGATGCCGCGATCAAGCGAGCCTCGGGCAAAGACGCGGTCGACATCAAGGAAATCAACTACGAAGGCAAGGGGCCTCACGGCGTCATGATCTTCGTCGAATGTGCAACGGACAACACAAATCGATCCATCGCGAACATCAAGACCTACTTCAACAAGTCCAGCGGCCAGATTTTGCCGAGCGGCGCACTGGATTTCCTCTTCAAGCGCAAGGCGGTCATCGAATTTGACGTCACCGATGCGATGAATCTCGAAGAGATCGAACTCGGGCTCATCGATTCCGGACTCGAGGAGCTGGAAATCGAAGACGGACGCGCCTATGCTTATGGCGACTTCACGGAGTTCGGCAGCCTGACGGCAGGCGTCGAGGGGCTTGGGATTGAGATCAAAAAGGCAACTCTCCAGCGTATTCCCGACAATCCGCAGGATTTCACCGAAGAGCAGATGAACGACATCGAGATCCTGCTCGACAAGCTCGACGAAGACGAAGACGTCCAGGCGGTCTTCACGAATGTGAACTAGGCCGCAGCCAGTTCTTAGTCCTTAGTTCTTGGTTCCCTCCCGCAATGGCGGCGCGAGGTGGACCTTTCCTTTTTGGAAGAAGTGGGTAGGGTTTGGGCTATGATCCGAACGATTTTTTCCCTTTTTCTGCTCGCATTGGTCCTAGCGTGTCATCCGGAACTCCTCGCACAGGAGGCGGTCTCGCCAACCAAAGTGGTGAATTTGCTCGCCGATCCAGAGTTCAAGGAATTCACCATGAACCTCAATCCGACGACCTCTCTCACGACAAAACGGGAGGAAATTTGGTCCATCAATGAGGCGGGTCTCCTACACGACAGCGGAAAAGGCATGGGCTATCTGCGCACGAACCAGGCCTACAAGGACTACCATCTCGTGCTCGACTACCAGTGGGGCGAACGCACCCACGGCTCTCGTGCGGACAAGGCCCGCGATTGCGGTCTCCTCCTCCATGCGTATGGGCCGGATGGTGCTTTTGGAACCACTTGGATGAGCAGCATCGAGGCGCAGTTGATCGAAGGAGGCTCCGGCGACATTCTCGTTCTCGCGGCAAAACAAGGTGACGGTCCACCCGCCCCGACTCGGGTCACCGCCGAGGTAAAACGTGATCGCGACGACGAGCCGGTTTGGACAAAAGGTGCTCCAAAAGAGAATTTTCCCGCCGAGGGCAAAACGATGGCTCGGATCAACTGGAGAGACCGGGATCCCGACTGGACCGATGTGAAAGGATATCGCGGCGCGAAAGAGGTCGAGAACCCTCTCGGGGAATGGAATCGTCTCGAAGTCATTTGTGCCGGGACAACCATGAGCATCTTTCTCAATGGGGAACTCGTCAACGAAGTGACCGATTGTCATCCCTCTTCCGGGTTTATCGGACTCCAGACTGAATTTGCAGAGTGCCTCATCCGGCGCTTCGAGCTCTATCCTCTCAACACCTTTACGGAAAAATGGGCGGTGGAAAAACGCTCTTCAGACATGGGATACTCCGTCTCCGGTGAAAGCATCCCGGCTCGTGATCTGCCGCTCAGCCCTGAAGAAAGCGCGGCCAAATGGGAGATCGATGGCGATTTTGAAATGCAATTGGTTGCCAGCGAACCCCTCACCTGCGATCCCGTCGATATCGTATGGGACGAGAAGGGGCGTCTTTTTGTGGCCGAGATGGGAGACTATCCCCTCCCGCTGGAGGATGGCCCGAATCTCTCCCGCATCCGACTCCTGACCGATACCGATGGCGATGGAAAAATGGACAAAGCCGTGACATGGGCAGCTGGCTTGGATCACGTGCAGGGGCTCATGCCGATGAAGGGAGGACTCCTCGCAACGACGCGGACCGCTATCCTCTTTCTGAAAGACACCGATGGGGACGATGTCGCCGATCTCGTCGAAAAGCTCTTTACCACCAACGCACCGAATCACAACCAACTCCAAGTCTCAAGTCCCCGCTATGGACTCGACAACCACGTGTATCTCAGCAACGGACTCGACGGAAAGGAGATCTATCCCGGAGAATCCGCGTCGGAAGTGATGAATTTCACTCGTCTCAACCTTCGCTACGATCCCCGCACCGGTGAGATGAAACCCGAAACTGGAATCGGGCAATATGGGGGAACCGTCGATGAGTTCGGTCGCCACTTCTTTTGCAGCAACCGGAATCCGGTCATGTTCGCAGTGATGCCTTTTGCCGCAGTGACTCGCAACCCTCTCGCCGGGATCACCGTCGGCCACGAGGACATTCAAGAACCGGGCGCACAAGTCTACCCGGTCGCCCTCAGCCACACCACCGCCGCCGCCCATGCCGGCACCCACACCGCCGCCTGCGGGATCGGCGTCTATCGAGGAAATCTGATGCCGGGTCTCACGGGCGAAATTTTTGTCTGTGATCCGACCGCACAGCTCGTCACCCGGAACAAGCTCGTCCCGAAAGGTGCGTCCTTCGAGGCGGTGAGGATTGGCAAAGGACGTGATTTTCTCGTCTCCGGTGACGAATGGACCCGCCCAGTGCAGGTGCGCAACGGTCCGGACGGAGCGCTCTATATTTGTGATATGTATCGGCGCTTCATCGACCACGCCCGCTTTTTCCCCGAAGATTTTTCGAAATCCCACTACATGCGGGCCGGTTTCGATCAAGGCAGAATCTGGCGTCTTGTCCCCAAAGGTCACAAGAACGTCCCTCCGAAGGCTCTCCCGGCAGACGACACCGCAGCCCTCGTCGCCCTGCTCGCGCATGAGAATGGCTGGCAGCGAACCGAAGCTCAACGCCTCCTCGTCGAAAAACAGGACAAGGCGGCCGTGCCGATTCTCACCAAGCTCCTCGCCTCCTCCCCGGCACCGAAGACAGCCGCCCATGCGATGTGGACTCTCGCCGGACTCGATTCGCTGAAGCCCGAGATGGTCCGCCCCCTCTTTGCCTCCTCGACCGATCCCGGTCTGCTCGAAAATGCCCTCCTTGCCTCCCTGCAATTAGGGTTTGCCAAGGAGCTTGCCGCCCCGATCACCGCAGCGATGGGAAAAAATGCTCATCGGATGGACTTCCTCGCGATTGCCCTCGATCCCGGACTAGCGCTCTCGCCCGAAACTCTCGCGACTTTAGTGATGAAGTCCCCCGAAGATCCGTGGCTTCGCAAGGCCATGATGGCTTCCACCCCGGATCTCGTTACGGGAACATTGTTGTCCTTGTTGAAGAATCCAGAATTCCTCAAGCTCCCTGCCGCAACCACTTCTCCGGTGTTGACCGATTTTGCAAGATTGTCCGCCGCTCGGGGGAATCTTCCCGAGCTCTCTTCGGTCCTTTCCGAGCTCTCGGGCGAGCCAAATACTCGCCATTTTGCGCTCATTCAAGGAATCTCCGAAGGCCTCGCCCGGAGTCCCCTGAAGCAGAAGTCTCTCGCTGCGTTGATTGCCGCAAAACTTCCGGAACTGGGAGAAGGAACGGCGCAACTGGAGTCTCTCCTGAAAAATGCTACGGTCATCGCCACCGATTCCAAGGCCAGCGAAGAGGCTCGTCTTGCTGCTCTCACCCTGGTCGCCCAGCGCCCTTGGGAAGAGAAAAAGATCATCGTCGAAAAATTGATTACTCTGTCCGAACCTCCCGCGATCCAAGCTGCGGCCTGCCGCATGCTGTCGAGAGACAAACGCGAGGTGGTTGCCGACTTCTTTTTCGAGCGATGGCAGACACTGACCCCGACCGCCCGCCACGAAGCTCTCGAGCTGATCACTGGGAATGCGAACACGGGTCTCGCCCTCATGAAAAAAATGAAAGCGGGCGAGATCAGCCCCGGCATCATGCCAGCGATGATCAAATGGAGTTATGGGCGCTCCACCAATGAAGAAGTCAAAGCGCTCGCGCTCGAACTCTTCGGCCAGGCCGACGGAGATCGCGCCGCCGTGATCAAATCGTATCAGGACACGCTGGCCTCTCATCCCGGCAATCCCGAGAACGGTCGTCTGGTCTTTCAAAAAGCCGCCTGCGTCACCTGTCATCTCATCGGCGGTCTCGGTGTCGAAGTCGGACCAGCTCTGAACGATGTGAAGATCAAACCAGCCGAAGCTCTCCTCACCGACATTCTCGACCCGAACCGTGCGATGGAAGATCGCTGGGTGTCTCAGACGATTGAAACCACGGACGGTCGGATTCTCAGTGGACTGATTCATGGCGAAGATGCCACCGCCATTTCCCTGCGGGTGCCCGGAGGTGTGACCATGACGGTTCCACGGAGCGAGGTGAAATCGCTCACCTCTGCCGGGATTTCTCTGATGCCAGTGGGACTGGAGGCAGCGATCACCAAAGAGGAAATGGCGGATCTGATCGCGTTTCTGAAGCAACGCCCGGAAGCCGCTCAGTGAAAGTCATGAGAAGCCGCTACCGGGAGGGCCTCTCCGCTCGGTAGCGCCTCAATCCGTTCGGCCACAACATGGGTCGTTCCCTCCGCTTGCTGGATTCGTCCGGTGATAAGTAGAAACGGCTCCGTGGTAATCGTAAGTCGATATTTCTCGAAGATTTTCCCGTAGACGACGCTGTTCGACAGTCCGGTCTCATCCTCGAGTGTGATGAAGACCACCCCTTTTGCAGTGCCCGGTCGCTGGCGGCAAATCACCGCACCGGCGGTGGAAATGAGCGTGCCGTTCGCGACCCGACCCAACTCGGTGGAGGGGAGGATGTCGCTCGACAAATGGGATCTTGCGAGAGCCATCGGGTGCTTCCCGGTCGTGAGTCCCATTCCAGAAAAATCGGCCAGGACTCTCTCATTGTAGGACATTTCCGGAAGAGGACATTCCTGCACGAGGGCTGATGGCTGCCTCTCGGATGCCGCAAAAAGATCTCCTTGCTCCAGAGCTGGCTCCTCCACTCGCCAGATCGCTTGTCGCCTCGTTGCGACCAGTTCCTTCAACGCCCCGACCGAGGCAAGTTGCCGCATCTGACGATTGTCGAAAACCGTTCGCTGTCGGAAGTCTTCCAGCGAAGCAAATGTCTTTCGACTCCGCTCCCGCAGCATCGTTCCGACGACCGCCTCGCGCAAACCGCTTACGGTGACCAGTCCAAGGCGTATTGTCTTGTCATCGAGCACCTCGCAGGGCCAGTCCGATGTCATCACACAGGGAGCAAGAAAGCGGAGGCCACGACGTTTTGCTTCCTGAATCAAGGTGGCGGGCGAATAGAACCCCATCGGTTGATTGTTGAGCAGGCCGGTGTAGAACTCCGCCGCCCGATGCACCTTCAGATAACTGCTCGCATACGCGAGGATGCCGAAGCTGATCGCGTGGGATTCTGGAAATCCGTAAAGGGCAAACGATCCGATCACTTTCACGATCGTTTCCACGGTCTCCTCGCTCACCCCGCGCTCTTGCAGGGCCTTGCGCAACTTCGTTTCGACCTTGCGCATGCGCTCGTGCGACCGGTGGAAGCTAAGGGCACGGCGCAGTTCCTCCGCTTCACTCCCGCTAAAACCCGCCATCACCATCGCCATTTTCAAAACTTGCTCCTGAAACATCGGCACCCCGAGAGTGCGCTCGAGCGTCGGTTTCAGTTTTTCATCAATGTAGTGAATCGACTGTCGCCCGTCACGACGCTCCAGATAAGGATGAGCGAGACCTCCCGCGATCGGCCCCGGCCGCACGATCGCGACCTCGATCACGACATCGTAAAAACAGCGGGGTTTCATGCGCCGGAGCGTATTCATCTGCGCCCGGCTCTCGATTTGAAACACCCCGATGGTGTCGGCGGAACACATCAGATCATAGGTAGCCACATCGTCCTTGGGAATCTGAGCCAGATCGACAGGTCTCCCCCGCTCGCCGGAAAGGAGGAGCGTCTCCTGCAAAACCGCCATCATTCCGAGTCCGAGGAGGTCCACTTTGATGATCCCCATGTCCGCACAATCATTTTTGTCCCACTGCGCCACGGTGCGACCGGCCATGCTTGCATTTTCCAGAGGCATCACCGCATCGAGGGCACCCTGACAAATGATCATCCCACCCGAGTGCTGACCGAGATGCCGGGGCAATCCGTAGATCTGATGATAGAGAGTCGCGAGGGCTGCCGCTCGCGGATGATCGGCGGTGATCCCCGACTGGGAGGCATGTTCTTCAAAAGCGAGAGTGTGTTGAAAATCCCCGCTCGCATAGAGATCCGAAAAGCGGCTCAACATCTCTTCGGGAAACTCGAGCACCTTGCCGATCTCACGCACCGCACTGCGCCCGCGGTAGGTGATGACATTCGCAGTCATCGCAGCTCCGTGCCGACCATAGCGACGATAGACCTCCTGGATGACTTGTTCGCGTTGTTCTCCGCTTGGGAGATCGAGATCGATGTCAGGCCAGGACTTTCGTCCCTCACTGAGAAAGCGTTCAAAAAGGAGTCTCGCCCCCACCGGGTCCACCGGGGTGATACCGAGGCTGTAGCAGACGGCACTGTTGGCCGCACTCCCCCGCCCCTGCACCATGATCCCGTTTTCCCGACAATAGCGGACGAGACTCCACACGATCAAAAAATATCCACTGAACCCGAGCCGTGTGATGAGATCGAGCTCCTTCATGATCTGGGCCTTCACGGCGGGCGGCAACTTGCCGTAGCGCTCCTTCGCCCCACTCCAGGTCATTTCCGCGAGGAAGCTGTCCATCGAGTGCCCTTCGGGAACGTCGTAGGAAGGAAATTCATACCCGAGGTTTTCCAGTGAAAAGTCGATCACTTCGGCTAGACGACGCGTGTTCGTGATCGCGTCGGGATGATCCCAAAACAACTCGCTCATTTCTGCCGCCGTCTTCACATGTCGTTCTCCATTGACCGCGAGCCGCCGCCCCGCGCCATCGAGTGTCGTGTGATGTCGCAGACAGGTAAAGACATCCTGCACTTGGCGATTTGCCGGCAGGGCATAAGTCACTCCGTTGGTCGCGAGGAGCGGCAGACCGTGCGCTGCGGCGAGATCGCACTTCGCCCGGATCAGGGCCTCCTCTCCCCGCACGGCGTGACGTTGCATCTCCAGATACAGATTCCGCTCTGGAACATGACGCCGGAGTGTTTTGATGGCCTCCTCCATTCCTCGTGCCCCGTCCCGGTGCCAGGCCACATCGAGCGGCCCCTCCGCATCTCCGGTGAGCACCGCAATGTCTTCGGCGACTTCCTCCAACTCCTTCCACTCGAGCGCACATTGCCCTTTCGGCGAACGCAACTGCGCCCGAGTGAGGAGCCTTGATACCGCTCGGTAAGCCCTGCAATTTTTCATCAAAACCGGCAGGACAGATCCGTCGCTCATCGTCAGTTCCGTCCCGACGATGGCACGAAATCCGTTGCTCGTCGCTCGCTGATGAAACCTCACGGAACCATAAAATCCGTCACGATCACACAACGCCATCGCAGGCAGACCACACTTTCCGACTCGATCAGCGATGACTTCGGGCGACGACGCGCCGCGCAGGAAGCTGAAAGCGCTCCGGACGTGCAGTTCGCGGTAGTCGGCGGAATCGGGAGTCATGATGGGTTGGTAGCTCCGAAGTTTTTACGAACGTCACTACGGGAATTTGCAGCGGAATTTATATGTTGTGCCGACTCAGTCATAGTAGCCCTCCAAGATCCAGCCCTGCGCGGTTTCCACGAGACGGAAGAGCCCGTGAGGGAGCAGCTCGACGTCCCACTCCTTCCGTTCCCACGCGAGACCGCAGTGCCACCAGTCACCGCCGCTCTTCCAGGGGCCAGACGCGGTCGTGACGACGCCCGAGACACGGGACGACTCCACTCGGGACGGTCGCCCCCCGTGGAGATGCACGGTGGTGCGGAAGCTTGTCGGGAATTTTCTCAAAATCGGCCCGGCCACGGGTGGGCCAGATCTCTGGACCGCACGGTCGTCGAGCCTGGGAGAGAGCGGAACACGCACAAAAGAAGCGGGACGATGACTGTCGAGCCGCCGAGGAGAACCAATGCGATCCACTCCGACGATTTTCCGAAGTCTTGTTAGGGTCTCCTCGTAACGGTGCCGGTTTCGCAAGCCCGCCCCGAAGAGATGCCCCTGCGACGCGACCGGATCGGACGGTTCAAAGCGCAAGCGGACCGCAGTCAATGCCGCTTTCATTTCAAAGGTTTCCAGATGCCCGCTGACAAGGCGGAAGAGCACCTCCACGTCCAACGTCGGCTCCGGCATCGGGAGCCGTTTGGCGTAACTGGAACCGTCGGTAAACGACACCAACAAATGCACCGTCGTGACCGCTCGCCCCGTCTCCGCAACCCGGACGGTAAGTTGCTCGATGAATCGCCGCACCACAAACAAGAGAGGTTCACGCTCCGTGAGATCAAACTCAAATTCCTGATGCTCTTCAAAAAGCTCCTCCCACTTCGCCAGGGTGAGCGGCCGACGGAGACGACCACTGAGACGCAGCCAAAGTTCCACGCCTTCTTCCCCGAGCCGCGAGGCGACATCCTCCCGCCGGAGTCGGGCAAAAGCACCGAGGGTGGACACCCCCCAGAGACGCAGCTTCTCATTCAGTCCCGCACCGGTCTCGGCGACGAGGAGCGGCAGCGCATCGAGTCTCTGGAGACGTTCTTGCGGAGGCAGATGCCAGAGGTCTTTTCCCGAATGGAGGGCCGCCTGGGCGGCGATCCGGGCAAGAGCGGGGGTTTCCCCCAATCCTACGACCGCCTCCAAACCCGCGACAATGAGACGCTCGACGAGGCAAATGGCACTCTCCTCCCATTGCCACGGCAATTGTGTGGAAAGATCCAGTGTAAGAATTCCAGGTCCACTCTCCTCGATGCAGGGAACCCAGCTCAATGCTGTCTCCAGCAGGGTCCGACCTGCGGCCAGCTCTGCCGCTGCCGAGGGTCGCTCCACCTGCAAAAGCGGGCAACGAGCGAGCGCCTGCACCGTGGGGATCCCCGGCACCACTCCGCTCTGCGCGGCGAGAGCGTTGCAACAAAGCACGACAGACTGCCGTTTTGTCTCATCCACGAGCGCGACGGGGAGAGCACGGCCCCGGCGCCGTTTCACCGCTTGTAAGCGGAATTCACGACACCAGACCACCGCGTAGGCAGACAGGGTAACGTCCTTCACCTGACCCTCTTCTCTCTTCATCCGACTCGCAAAACGCTCTCCTCTTCCCGCCAGGCTCCAGAACGTCCAAGTGATCGGAACTGCCCTCGATCGAGTATCCCACTGCGATTTTCGTGGAGGCAATCGAGTCTGAGTTGGGAGACCACCTCCAGTCGGTGACGGCTCACGGCGGTCACATCGCTACGAGAAAACAGGATCGCGACCGCATCGTGCTGTCGTAGCTGATTCAGCACACGATACCACAGAGCAGGGCGGACCGCCTTCCAATCCGTCGCTTCGCAGTCTCGACCATCAACGAGAAAGAGGTGAAAATTTTCATCCCGCGTCGCCACATCGAGAGCCTCGACTGCTTGCCGTGCGGAATCACACCCCACCCAGAGGAGCGATTCGAGATCGTTTTCTGGAAAACTCTCGATCGCAAAACCGCTCCCGATATCCAGCAACATCACATAACGACCTTCCCGCCGAGCCTGGGCAATGAGCTCGGCGATGATGACTCCAGCGCCCCGCGAAGGTCCCCGAGCGATGATCTCGGTGATCTGTCCGCGCGGCAGACCGCCACCCAGCATCTGATTCAACCCTCCGAGCCCGGTGAGGAGAGTGAGCTCTTTCCCCTCGCGCTCCAGCAACAGCTGAGATCCCGATTTGACCTGCCCACCCAACTGTTTTCGAAGCGCTTTAAGGGCGGCTATTTTTGACTCTGTTGGTTCTGACATCCCTGAAATAATGCTTTAATGAACAGTATTCAAAAAAGCACTTTCACGCAAGGGTCATCTTTCGATATTTTTCGCAGGTAACCCGCATTCCCCTTCCCGTGGTCTTCCGCTACTTGCAGGAAAGGACTGCGGGCGGGGCGAATAAAGCCACCGAAATGCTAGAAATGACAGGAAACAGGGCTACCGTTTCCAGAAATGAGCGAAGATTACGATCCCAATAAAACACTCGAAGAATACGGATACAGCCGTCCCGGAAAAGGGAAAACGGTCGCAATCGTTCTCCTGACCATTCTTCTACTCGCTGCTGCCGGTGTAGCCGTTTTCATCGGAAAACTCTGGAGCGAAGAGCAGTCCAAGGTCCTCACCCTCGAACAGCAAGTGAAGTCCATGTCGACTCGAGTCAGTGAAATGGAGAACAAGAACGCGGAGCTCTCCTCCCTCCTCGCCGACAAACAGGCGGAGACCGAGCGCATCACCGAGGAATGGCGCGCCCAGGTCGAGACGATGAAAACCCAACACGGGGAACAGCTCCAGCGGACCTATGCGCAGATGAACGAGATCGTCTACGACAGTCGCAAAACACTCTCCTACATCGGCGATATCGAGACGCGTCTCCGCTCCGGTCAGGCGATCGATCAGCAGGAAGCGGCAAAACTTTCCAGCGTGATCAACGGACTGGCGTTCCTCCATCAGCAATACAGCAAGCCTCTCAACGAATTCCGCGAACTGGATCGCTACTTCGCGACGCAGCTTTCCGCCATCCCAGCGAACGCGGTCGATCCGGTCGAGACGACCCCGCTTGGCAAACGGATTTTCAAGAACAAGGAGTTCAAGGAGGAACGGGCGAATTATTTTGAAAATCAAGGTCGTCGCTCCGCCCTGGTGGAGGCAAAAGGAGCGGTCTCGAAGGCCTACGCGAATGCCCAGCGCCAGATGGCAAACATCTCGCTCGATATCAATCAGTACCTCACTCAGTTGCAGAAGATCGTGGATTCCAACAACGCCAGCGCCGAAGAGGTGGACACCTTTTTCGAGAAATCGAAGGAAATCCTCAAGATCCACGACAAAATCATGAGCATCGAGCCTGCGGCAACCCCGACAGTTCGTCCCTGAAGCGACGCTTCCACTGACAACAAAGCCGAGGTTTCCCCGGAAGAGGAACAAAATATCCGCTTGCGAAAATCAAACAACTGTTTGAAACATTCGTTTCGCCGATTCCGTTCCTTTGATGTCCAAACCAACCCATGCCGCGACCGATACCCGAACCCGCATCCTCGATGCGGCGGAGGCACTCATCGCGGAAAATGGATTTCGGACCGTCTCGCTCCGGCAGATCACCGGGAATGCCGAAGCCAATCTTGCGGCAGTCCATTACCATTTTGGATCACGTGAGGGACTGATCAAAGAAGTCCTCGCGAGGGTGATTCACCCGATCAATCAACAGCGACTCCACCTCCTCGATCTCGCCGAGGCACGGCACCACGGGCCCGTTCCTTTGGAGGAGATTCTCGACGCACTGCATCGTCCGGTAGTCGCCGAGATGCAACATTCCCCGCATCGCACCCCTGTCTACCTGCGACTGGCAGGGCGCTGCCTCGCGGAACCTGCCGAAAACTTCTCCGGGACCCTCGTCGATCTCTTTCAAGAAGTGATCGCCCGTTTTCTCGCGGCGACCAAAAAATCGCTCCCCCACCTCGATGAGACATCCGTATTCTGGAGGATGCACTTTTCGATCGGGACGATGATTTATGCCCTGACGCACGAGGACAGCCTGCCTCTTTTCTCGGACGGACGCATCAAGTCCACCGATCCGGAGGAGACTCTGGCACGACTCATTGAGTTCACCGCCGGTGGTCTCAGAGCTTCTCTCTCACACTCCACCGCAACCTCTTCCTCAAAACGGGCTAAGAAGTGCGCACCTGCCATCCTCTCGCTGATCGCTATGGCGGCACTCGTCAGCAGTTGCCAGTCGATCTCCCCGCCCGATGCAAAGCACTATGCCAGCATCAAGGCACCGGCGCGTTGGGTCGCTGGCCCCACCTATCGACCGGATCATTTTCCCGACCACGACTGGATCACCCATTTCAAGTCTGCGGACCTCACTGATTTTGTGGAAAAGGTCAAAGCCAATAATCTGGATTTGAAGGCGGCCCAGTCACGCATCGAAATCGCCCAATCCAATGCCGCGATCGTCGGAGCCGATTTGTATCCTCAGCTTTCCGGAGGATTCTCCAGCCAGCGCTCTCTTCAAAATTTCATCGGTCTTCCCATCCCCGGAACGCCCCCCGGCTCCGTGCTCTCGAGCCGGAACAACCGCTTTGGTCTCTCTCTCGATCTGAGCTGGGAACTCGACCTCTGGGGCCGAATCCGGGCAGCGAAATCGGCCGTGGTGGCGGAATTTGAAGCATCTCAGTTTGACCGGGCCACCGCCGAACTTTCCCTCGCCGGCCAAGCCGCCAAAACCTGGTTCGCCCTCGCCGAAGCAAAGGACCAAGTAGCACTCGCCCGCTCCGCCATCGCCACTTTTTCCGACACGGAGACCTCGATCCGCGAGCGTTTTCAAGCTGGAGTGGATGAGCCCGGCCAAAATCTCGCCTCGCAGTTGCTCCTCGCCGAGGCGGACGTCGCGAATGCAAACGATGCCCTCGCGACCCGGCAGGAACTGGTCGGCCGCAGCGCCCGGCAACTCGATATACTTGCCGGCAAATATCCCGCCGGAGCCGAGGGCCAGTCGGCGAGACTCCCCGAGCTTCCGGGCAAAGTCCCGACGGATCTACCCGCGACGCTCTTGGATCGGCGTCCCGATCTCGCCGCCTCCGAGCGCCGCATCGCCGCAGCCGACAAGCGCCTCCTCGAAGCAAAACGATCGCTCCTTCCCGCGATCAGTCTGACAGGCAGTTTCGGAAGTGCGAGCGAAGACATCAGCGACATCCTCAGCGGAGATTTCAGTATCTGGAGTGTCGCCGGGAATCTCGTCCAACCTATTCTTCAAGGAGGAAAATTGCGGGCAAATATTTCCAAAAAGGATTCCGAACTCCAACTTGCCGCCACCGAATTTGAACAGACTGCATTGACCGCCTTCGGGGAAGTGGAGAATGCACTCGCGGCCGAAATTTTCCTCTCCCGTCGCATCGACGCGCTCGCCGAAGCGTCACGGCTCGCGCTGGCCGCCTATCGCCGCTCTCTCGAAGAGTTCAGTCTCGGCACTGGCGACATCCTGACCGTGCTCACTTCCCAACAACGACTTTTTTCGAGCCGATCCCAATGGCTAGGCGTAAAGAGAATGCGGCTCGACAATCGCGTTGACCTCTATTTGTCCCTCGGGGGCAGCTTTCATCCCTGCGAACCGCCTCTTGAAAAATCCCCGGCTCCATGAAGCGTTTTACCACCATTCTCATCGGATTGCTCATTTTCCTTGGGGGGATCGCCTTTTCTGCGCTGCTCTGGGTGACGCGTCCGATTGCGGAAAAGAAAGAAATCGCAGAATCTCGTCCGGTCGTGGAAGTGCAATCACTGCGTTATGAGACGGTCGCGTTTGAGCTACCTTCCCAAGGAATCGTCGAAGCCTCCCGCCGTTCCCAACTCGCCGCCGAAGTCGGAGGGCGGGTCGAGGAAGTGAACCCGGACTTCGAACCCGGAATCCGTGTCAAGAAGGGCACCGTCCTCGTGAAAATCGATCCGTCCGACTACGAAGCGGAAAAAGCACTCGCAGCAGCCAACCTCGTCGAAGCTGAAACCGCCCTCGCAACGGAAGAGGCGCGAGCGGAACAAGCGATCCGTGATTTGCAAAAGCTGTCCGGAGGAGGAAGTGCCAGTGAGCTAGCCCGGAGAGAACCCCAACTGAAAAGCGCCCGCGCCCGCGCGGACTCGGCAAAAGCCTCCCTCGCAAAGACAGAACATGATCTCTCGCGAACCGCAATCACGGCCCCCTTCGACTGCATTGTTTCCAGTACCCTCACCGAAGTAGGCAGCTATCTCACTCCCGGCATGGGCATCGGCGAGGTCTTCGAGGCGAGCCCTTACGAGATCAGGCTGCCGCTTCCGGTGGATCAGCTTCGCTTTCTGGAAGTTGACAAAGCAGGCGATCCTGTCGGCAAAGTGACGATCCACGCCAGCTTCGGGAACGAGATCATGACCTACCCGGCTACCATCATACGCAGCGAAGGGGAGATTGATCGCCTCAGTCGATCGGCCTATCTCGTCTCCGAAGTGACCCCCGATTCTACCTCAACCCTCGGTCTTCAGCCGGGCCTCTTCGTAAAAGCCAAAATCCAAGGCCGTCCGATCGACCACATTGCCCGGGTCCCCTTTTCTGCCTTCGTGGATCTTGACCGGGTCGCGGTCGTGGCACCCGATGACACCCTACAGTTCCGAGAGGTAACGGTGGTGTTCCGGGACACAGATTTTGTGTACGTCTCGGAGGGACTCGATGAAAACGAAAGAATCTGCCTCACCGAGTTGCCGGCGATGATCAAAGGGCAAAAAGTGGCCACTCGCGAAGCAGAGATCCCTCGTCGTGAGCTAACAGAAGAACCTGCACCCAAGCCAACCCCGTGAAAGGAGAGGGTATCATCTACTGGTTCAGCCGGAACCACGTCACGGGCAACTTCCTCATGCTTCTTGTGATGGTCTTTGGCATCATGACTTGGCCGAAGTTGAAGAAGGAGATTTTCCCGGAAACCGCAATCAACGCTGCGCTCATCTCGGTCATTTACCCAAATGCGACCCCGGAAGAGGTCGAAAAAGGGGTCCTCATCCCGATTGAAGAATCGATTCAGGACATCGACGGCATCGACACGATCCGATCCACCGCAGTGGAAGGGGTTGCCTCGGTTGCAGTGGAAGTGGCCAGTTCTTTTGATGTCCGGGACGTCATGAATGACATCAAAACCCGGATCGATGCCATCCAGAACCTCGCCGAAAAGGCCGAAAAACCGACCCTAACGGAGCTACTCATCAAGGCCCAAGTCATGAGCATTGCGGTCTCGGCGGATACCGATGAAGCGACCCTCCGTGAACTCGCTGAGAAGGTTCGCACAGGCCTCATCACCTTTAAAGGCGGGGAAGCGCCGGTAACCCAGGCAGTCCTTGCCGGAGTGAGGGACTACGAGATCTCCATCGAGATTTCCGAAGACACTCTGCGCCAGTATGGCCTCACCTTCGAACAGGTCGCATCTGCGGTGCGGAGTTCTTCCCTTGATCTACCGGGTGGCTCCGTCCGCACCAAGGCAGGCGAAGTGATGATCCGCACCGAAGCCCGACGCTACACCGAGGAGGAATTTGCCCCGATCACCATCGTCACCCGCCCCGATGGCTCTACCGTGAAACTCGGGGATATCGCGACAATACGAGACGCCTTCACCGATGATGAACTGGAGACTCGATTCAATCAGAAACCGGCCATTCTCATCAATGTATTCCGAGTCGGAAATGAGGACACTCTCAAGATCGCAAATACCGCAAAAACCTACGTTCACGACGTCGCCCCCGGGATCCTTCCGGAAGGTGTCACCCTCGAAATTTGGAAAGACGACTCGCTCTACCTCTCGGGGCGACTGGATCTCCTCGCCCGCAACGGCATCTTCGGGCTCCTCCTCGTCACCGTCGTCCTCGCCCTGTTCCTGCGCCCCAGCGTTGCCCTGCTCGTGGCGCTCGGCATCCCCGTTTCCTTTGCCGGAGCGATCGCG
>JAGPCC010000257.1 GCA_018058245.1 Verrucomicrobiales bacterium | reverse complement strand
TGCGGCCTGTAGTATTCCAGTGATGTCCGGAGTGGGTCATGAGATTGATTTTACGATTGCAGACTTTGTCGCGGACCGTAGGGAGCCGACTCCGAGTGCCGCTGCGGAAAATGCCACTCCAGATGCGGCTTCTCTTCAGCGTCATCTCGCACGACTTTTTGATTCGGTGGGGGCCCAGACCGATCAAGGGTTTTTGCGGTATCGACGCCATCTCCAGTCCCTCGCCCGCGAACTGGCGGCACGCGAACCGGGGCGGAAAATCCAGGGTTGGATCCAATCGATTGACTACCTGATGGAACGAATGGACTCGGTCGTTTCCCGGCGTCTCTCGCTGATTCGAAGCGGCCTCGAGAGCACTCATCGTATCCTCAACGCAGTCAATCCGGAGCGGGAAGTGCTCCGGAATCGGGCACATCTCGACGAAGTGATGCAGTCGATGGACCAGGCGATTTCCAGAAAAGTGGCGGATCGGTCTCAAAAAGTGCGTCACTTGGGGAGCCTGATGCAGTCGCTCAGTCCCGACGGGATTCTGAAGCGCGGTTTTTCCCTCACGATGGATGAATCTGGCCGTCTCGTCACGGATGCAACGAAGGTGAAATCGGGAGATCGTCTCCGAACTCGATTGGCCGAGGGGGAGCTGATGAGCGTCGTTGAGTCGTGAAGTAAGGTTTCCTAGAATTGCTGGAAATTTCCTGGGAGTAAGGAAGCGAAATGACTGTCTGCGCTGTTGTGGTTTCGAATGCCCTGCGTTAAAACCAGAGATTCTTTTTCACGAAAGAAGAATCCTTTCGGGGAAGTCGGGGTTTTAACCGGCTCACGGAGATCCACGGGGATCGCACACACGAAACATGAACATGCAGATATTCAAGGAGCCGCGACGCAAGCTCGCCGGGGGAGGCCGCCGCATATGGTGCGCACTGTTATTGGTATCGTGTGGGTTGCAGGCACAGGACGCTCCTACGCCACCGGAACTGCGGCAAGCACCATCGACTCTCCAGCGTCCAGGCGGACCGGGTGGCCCCGGAGCAGGCGGTCCCGGAGCAGGCGGTCCCGGAGCAGGCGGTCCCGGAGCAGCGGTGGCAGCAGGTCCGATCGGCGATCGGGTCAGCTTGCAGTTCCCGCTCAATCCGGTGAATGACATTCTCAATATTTACGAAAGACTGATCAATAAACCCATCGTTAAGGATAGTTCTATCTTTAACGGTCCCCAGGTCAGCCTGGTCACCCCAAGCGAAGTATCGCGGGACGAGGCGATCCGACTGATCGAAGCTGCTCTCCTCGTGAATGGATACATTCTCGTAGTCGAGCCGGAGTCAGAGAGTGTGAAAGTGCTGCTCGGAGGAGCGAGACAAGGCGGTGCCAGCCCTTCTTTTAGTGAGGGTGTGGTCATCTATACTGATCCCAATCTCCTTCCTGAAGGGGAATCCCTCGTGGGTTTTTTCATGGAGTTGGAATTTATCGATCCGGAAAATGCCGCGACGATCTTTAGCAATCATGTCGTTCTCAATGAATTTGGACGTATCACTCCGGTCACCAATCCGCGAGGGCTTTTGATCACCGAGACGAGTCCGATTGTTCGCCAGCTCATCCGGGTTCGCTCCATCATTGATCATCCGGTCGACGACGCTCCGCTCATCACGGAGTTTGTTCAGTTGCAGTATGCAGAGGCAAATATTGTTGCCCAGATTATCCAGGCAGCGATGGACGCCCGCATGGAGGAGCGCCAGCGCCAGAATGATACGCGTGGGACTGTCTCCGGAGCTGCGGCACCAAAGGCTGGAGGCGACGACAAAGGGAACAATGCAAAGGCACCCGCTTCCCAAAACGATAGAGCAAAAAATGTGATGAATGGAGTTGGGACTGCTGATCAACCGGCCGCACAGCTCATCCCGGACGACCGTATGAATCGCATCATGATTGTGGCTTCCCCGACGGATGCGGCCTACGTCTTGGAACTGATTCAGGAATTTGACCGAGCCCTCGACAATGCGGAACCAACGGAGCGCAAGCTCCGTTATGTAAAGGCGAATGACATCCTTCCGGTTCTCGTTGATATCCTCCAGGACACAGGAACCGGGGAAACGCAGCTGCCGGGCGGGCGTCAGATCCAGTCCCGAACCACTCCGGTGACCTCGTCGCAGCTCTCGACTCTCACGGGGACGAGCCGGGGAAATCAGAACAACCAAAATCGGACGACTCAACAAGCCACCACCGACGAAGTCGGCGGGCGCGCGGATCAGATTGCCTTTCCCCTCGACGAAGTTGCTCCGATCTCGGTTCTTGTAGGGAAGACGCGAATCATCGCGGATCGTCAGTCGAACTCGATTATCATTGCGGGAACGACCGAAGCACAGGGAATTGTCATTGATATGATCGATCGTCTCGATCGGCGGCCTGTTCAGGTCTACCTAGCCACCGTCATCGGTGAATTGACGCTGTCTGACGATGTGGAATTCGGCGTCGATTACCTGCAGCGGTATGTGAAATTTAACGGTCAAAAGCCCGGACGAGGGGGCTTTACGAGCGCCAATATCAATGGTCGCAATGATATCATCGGCTCAAGCCCCACCAATGGAAGCATCGCCGATATTGCCAATATGATGGTGACTTCTCCCTTCGGCCCTGCGAGCGGGTTGAATTTGTATGGTCAAATCGGGCAATCGCTCGATGTCATCATCACCGCGTTGGAATCGACCCAGCGATTTAAAGTTCTTTCCCGTCCGGTCGTTTACACGCAGAACGGAAAACGGGCCGAAATCACTTCAGGACAGGAGGTTCCCGTTCCGGTCGAGAGTCTTTCCGATTCGAGTGGGCAGGTGAATAACACGGCGGCGGTGAGAACTTCGATTGATTTTAAAGAAGTGGTCCTGAAACTCGAAGTCCTGCCGACGATCAACGAAAATGATGAAGTCACTCTCGACATTGTGCAAATCAATGACCGGGTGATCGGATCCCAAGTGGTGGCGGGGAGCAATGTCCCCATTATCGGGAAGCAAGAGTTGAATACCACGGTGACTGTGTCGAACCGCACCACGATTATTCTTGGAGGCCTGATTTCCGAATCAAAAAGCGAAAAGGATGCGGGGATCCCTATTTTGAAAGATATTCCCTTTTTGGGAAATGCGGCGAAAACGACAAATACGGTCAAAACACGATCCGAGTTGATGATTTTTATTCAGCCGGTTGTGGTCCACAATGATGGAGAATCGGTTTTTAGTAGCTACGATGAGGATGTCCGCAGTGAGATCGGGAAAGATGCCGCGCAGGCTTTCCCGGAACCCGGAATTCCGACGATCATGCAACGGGCCGAGGTGATCCGCGAAGCGGAGACCCAGGATCAACCGTTGAAACGACTGGGACAAAAGATTTTCGGGAAACAGAAGATTCCTCGGGAACCGCTCCCGTAACCGTTCTGCAATCAGTACGTCAAGCTAGGCGATGCGAGGCCATCTGCACTTCTCCTGAGCAGCAGCGACGAGGAGATCGAGCTTCGTAAATCGATCCTTGAGAGTGTTTCCAGAACTGCGCTTACCGCTCCCAAAAAGAAGTGAGGGGTGATGAGAATCACTCGACTCCCCGGTTACGCTGGTTGACGGAACCCCTGAGCCGGATTTCATTGCGCCCCCATGCTCGACCGACATTTATCCGCCAAACTTTTCAAAGCCGCCAAGGAAGTGATCCCCGGAGGAGTCAATTCCCCGGTGCGTGCATTCCGCAACGTCGATGGCGATCCATTCTTTGTGCAACGAGCCCGCGGATGCCGCATTTGGGATGTGGATGGAAATGAAATGATCGACTATGTCGGCACCTGGGGGCCAGCCATCCTAGGCCATGCTCCCTCCGCCGTGATCGAGGCGGTAACCCACGCGGCAAAAGAAGGGCTCAGTTTTGGGATTCCGAATCTTCACGAGATTGAGATGGCGAGAATGATCTGTGACTATGTTCCATCCGTGGAAAAAGTTCGCATGGTGAACAGTGGGACCGAGGCCACAATGAGTGCGATTCGCCTCGCCCGTGGTTTCACGGGGCGGGATAAGATCATCAAATTTGAAGGGTGTTATCACGGGCATGTCGATTCTCTTCTTGTTGCGGCCGGGAGCGGTGCTCTCACCTGCGGCCAACCCGATAGTGCTGGTGTTCCGGCCGACCTTGCCAAACTCACGATCACCCTGCCCTTTAATCGTCCTGAACTCATTGAAGCGATCTTTGCCGAACAGGGGGAGGAAATTGCGGCTCTCATCTTGGAACCGATCCCGGCGAATGCAGGTCTGGTCTTTCCAAAAGAGGGATTTCTGCAACTCCTGCGCGATCTGACGAAGAAACATGGAACGGTTCTGATTTTTGATGAAGTCATGACGGGATTCCGCCTCGCCAAGGGCGGGGTGCAAGAGTTGGTCGGGATCACCCCGGATCTCACCGCCATGGGGAAAGTGATCGGCGGCGGTCTTCCCGTGGGCGCATTTGGAGGGAGAACCGAGATCATGGATTTCCTCGCGCCAGATGGTCCCGTCTACCAAGCGGGAACCCTCTCCGGCAACCCTCTCGCCCTGGTTGCGGGGATCACCCAACTAAAGGAGATGGAGCGACTCAACGGTTGGAATCGGCTCGAAGAGATCGGTCAGTCTTTTGAAACGAGTGTTCGGGACACGCTGCGGGAGCTGGGCCGCGATCTGACTTTTAACCGGATCGGCTCGATGTTTTGCCTCTTTTTCACGGAAGGTGCGATTGAAAACGTCGAAGATGTGAAAAAAGCGGACTTTGAAGCATTCCGAAAGTTCTTCTGGGCGGCTCTGGATCGGGGCGTCTATTTTGCCCCCTCCCAATATGAAGCGGGATTTATTTCTCTCGCTCATGGAGTGGGCGATATCGAAAAAACTGCTGAAGTAACCCGCGAGGCGCTGAAAATTGCGCTGGCGTGACGATTTGAACGCGACGAACCTGCCCCGATGAGCGACGAGGACAAACCCCTGGAATTTTCCGCACGTGACCTGATGCCCGATTGGGCGCAGGACAGCAAGAGCACCCCTGAAAAGACCTTTTCGAAGAGGTTCGAAAAGGAGGAGGGGGAATCACGTGATCGTCGCGGCGGCGGCGGTCCCCGTCAAGGGGGGGACTCCCGTGGTGAACGTAGAGGTGGCGGATTTGGCGGAGGTGGTGGCAGTCGTGGAGGATTTGGCGGCGGAGCCGGAGGTGGGGAGCGGCGTGGTCCTCGATCCGATAGTCGTGGAGGAGATCGCGATCGTGGCGGTGATTCTCGCGGACGTGGCACCCGCGATGGTGGTGATCGTGGTTTTCGTGATCGTCCTCGTGAGGATTTGCCTGCAGCCGGTGTCACGGCGGTGATCGAACCATCTCGCCCGGCGATTGAAGGACTGACGAAACTTATCAAAGAATCCTTTCGCGCTTATCCTCTTTCGGATCTGGCAAAAATGATCCTGAACGGTCGGGAGAGATATCAGGTTCGATTTCGGACTCAGGATGAGAAGAAACTCTACCTGTGCAAAGCAGATGGCTCGGTCTGGCTTAGTCGCGAGGAAGCGGTTACGCATTTATTGAACAGTCCTGTTTTGGAACAATTTTATGTCACCGAAGATATCGAGGTGGCGGCACCGAGCGGAAATTTTTCGGTAGTGGCCGTTTGCGGTATGAGCGGGACCATCCTCGGTCCGCCAAATCATCACGAATATCAGCGCAACATCGCCCGACTTCATCAAGAGCGCTTTTCAGACATGTCGCTCGAACGCTACAAGTCCCGCATCCAAATGGAGAGTGGGGAGGAAGCGATCGAACGTTGGAAAGAACAGGTGAGCCGTGCTCGGCATTATCGGTTGAAATCCGAGATGCCGCTCCCCCCCAAGGCGGAGCCAAAAACCGAAGCGTCGGCTCCTGCGGAAAGCGACCCGGCTGAGGGCGTTGCTGCAACGGATGCGACAGAGGAGAGCGTGACCGACACAGAAGCTCCTGTAGTGGCAGAGGGATCGGTCGACGAAACCGGAGTCGCCTCACCAACGGAAGCGCCTGCGGCGGCCGTAGAAGCGGAGACTGAAGTGCCCGCAGTGGAGTCCGCTGCGGAAACGCCAGTTGCGGAGGTCGATGCGGACACTGATGCCGAAGACCGTCCGGAAGAGGAAGCCCCTGCTGCCTCGTCCCCAGCGGCGGATGGATTGATTTTAAAAACCGTCGAGGATCTCGCTCGTCACTTTCGGCAGAACTACGCTGCGAAAGCGGTGAAAGAAGTCTCCGAGGCAGTCGTGAATGGGAATGTCTCCGGGCGTCTTCTTTCTTCTGGTCTACTCACCCACCTGAAGCGGGAAGGAGAGGCGCTCCGTCGTGGTTTTCCCCTCCCTCTCATTCAAACTCTCTGTAGGGATTTGGAGAAAAAAGGACTCCGATTCTTTAAACGTGGGAAAAAAGCACTTCACGTTTCGGCAGTTCGACCTCGCGCTCTCGATCCAGAGATTTCCCTCACAGACCAAATCCAGCAGATCGTCGATTATGTGATCGCGACCCCGCGGGCCGATGTGCTGTCGCTGCTCGAAGCGCTCGTTCCCGAGTTCAAACGCCCGGAGAAGATCGATGGGAAAGCCCCGGAGGAAGTGACCGAACTCTCGGAGGAGTCGAAGACCGTTTTGAAAAACTTGCGTTGGTTGACTTCGGAAGGGTACGTTCTGGAATTTGCGGATATGGGTCTCGCAATCGGGCGTCAGCCTCAAAAGGAAGGTGCGACCGCTCAGGCTCCCGCAAAAAAGAAATCGGCGAAAAAGAAACCCTCGAGAGAGACGCCTCAAGCAGATCAAGCCACACCTGAGACTCCTAACGCTCCTGAAACAGTGGCGGCAACTGAACCTGAGGCAACCGAACCTGAGGGAATCGTCGAAACGACCGATCCTCTCGTGGAACTCGATGCAGCGGAGGGAGCCCCGTGCGATCCCGATGAATTGCCGGAAAGTGTGAATCCGGTCGAAACTTTCTGAGGATCGATGGTTGCCTCATTCGCAGGTAGGAGTCCGACAGGCTACGAGTGTTCGAGCTGAGTCAAAATGCCGGGAAGTCGGGATAGAATCCTTCCGCTTTTCGTAGGTTTTGGGAGAATCGGCTCGATAGGGCGGACTTTCAGCCCTTTCGGCAGGGTGGACGATGTATCCCAGGGCGTTGCCCC
>JAGPCC010000256.1 GCA_018058245.1 Verrucomicrobiales bacterium | reverse complement strand
CTCCCGGGTCGACAAACTGTTCCTGCATTTTTCAAAGGCTCACATTCAGGAGCTAAATCCTGATTTTGTCGAACGCGAAATGCTAGAGGAACGCGTTTACCAAGGTAAACAAGGAAAAACCAGTAATCAGCGTGGCGAGAGGGAATACCACCGCCGTTCTGTACCAGCGGAATCGACTCAAAATGAGAAGAAAAGACAAAGCAACCACCGCGATCCCAAGAAGAGCACTCTCCACTCCAAGTAGAAACCCGGTCATTTCCTCGGTTCCAAAAATTCCGCTCCCGAAGACTTTTGAAAAGGAGGGGGTTCCCACGAGAAGAACACCGGAAGCAATCCCAGCGACCAACACAAGTGGGGTTCGCCACCAACGAAGCTGTCGGTGGAGCAGGGACTCGATCGCCAACCCGGCAACCAAGATGGCCAACAAGAGCTGAGAGCCTGGAAAACTCGGAATCGACCTCCATGCGGATAACACGCAGACCAGGCTCACTGCGACCAGAACAATCGCCACCTGCACAAAAACGCCGCGACGACTAAGCACCAGCAGCGGGATCACGACCACCAACAGGATGGGCAAAAGGGAGCCACGAGTGACACTTCGCCATCCCTGCACAAACGAATCTGGCATCTGGAATGTCTCACTTGGTCCCAACACCGGCTTTTTCCCGACGGACACGGCCGGTGTTTCCGGTGTCACTTCGGCCGTTTTCACAAAAGGATCCCCTTCCACGATCTCCGCAATATTGACCGGGCGACTGTATTCCCCCGCGAGGATCACCTGCATCCGCCGACTCGGCTGACTGTCCTTGATCACCACCATCACCACTGCCATAGGACACCTCGGATCCAAATAAAGCATGAACTCCTTTGTTCCTTCCGGGATCGCTCCCGAGAGCTTCGTCAAGACCTGCTTGCGGCGGAGATCTTCCGGCGTCTGCTCATCACTCGTTTCCTCCGTATGGATCTCCATGGCCGGTTTTTGGTCCTGTTTATCAAACATCACGATGAGGAATTCTTCTGCAAATTCCCGAGCCGCATCTTCCGGGGAGATCTGGTCATTGAGAGCCTGATCCTCGCTGGGAACTACCTCCGTCGCTACATCCAGCACGTAGGTCTTCTTCTTCGTGTCGAGGTGCGAGATGAGGGAGACTGCCGATACCCGGTGCGCCTCCGCGTTTCCCGCCAGCAACAAGAAAACCAAAACCCAGAGAACAGGGACAACCGGAAAAAAAGTGCGCAACTGTATCATGACTCGCATCAAAAGGAAACCTAGGAGGCCTCGAACGCTTTGCACGGCCCAATTTCAGAAATCACGTCAGCCTGATCACGTGATTGATTTCCTTCCATCTCGGATGGAAGATTTAGCTGTAGTACAAGATCCAATAGAATTATGAGCTCCAAGAAGAAGACTTCCACTGAATTTGACCGCCGCAATTTCATTCGCACTGCCGCCGGGGCTACCGCAGCTGTGGGAGCCTTTGCCGGAGCGGCCAGCGGCCAGGGAATCGATCCCTCCAAAAAACTGAAAATCGGATTTATCGGGACAGGCGGACGGGGTACCGGTGCGGCCCAGCAAGCACTCTCGGCGGATGACAACGTTGTCCTCCATGCGGTTGGAGACGTCTTTCGGGATAAAATCGACGGTTCTCTTGGAATTCTCAATAAAGACGCAAAACTTGCCGGAAAAATTGATGTCCCAGCCGAACGGCAGTTTGTCGGACTCGATGCCTACAAGCGAGTGCTCGACTCCGGCGTCGATGTCGTCCTCCTGACAACGACCCCCGGCTTTCGCCCGATGCATCTCCGCGCTGCGATTGAAGCAGGGAAACACGTTTTTGCCGAGAAGCCGATGGCCGTTGATGCCACCGGGGTGCGCCATTGCTACGAGACCCTCAAAATGGCCGAGGGCAAACCTCTCTCCATCGTCGCTGGATTCTGCTGGCGCTACTCACCGAGCCGCCAGGAGGCGTTCCGGAAAGTAATGGAAGAAGGAATGATCGGTGACGTCGTCGGCATGTATGCGACCTATTATTCGAATCATTCCAAACCCCACCTCGATCCCAGCCTCCGCAATGACGGGATCAGTGACATCGAGTGGCAGATTCGCAACTGGTACAATTACACTTGGCTCGGCGGCGGTGGTCTCGTCGAACAAGCGGTCCACAGCGTGGATAAAATCGGCTGGTTGATGGGCGACACGAATCCGATCAGCTGCCGTGCCACCGGTGGACTCGCCGCACCACAAGCCGGCGGCAATATTTTTGATCACTATCACCTCGCATTTGAATATCCGAACAATGTCTGGTGCCACCTCGGCTCACGGAAGGCACCCGGTTGCTTCAACGAAAACGCGGACTACATCCGTGGAACCAAAGGCACTCTGATCATTGGTCGTGGGGGTGATCCCTACATCCAGGACAATTCCGGCAAGCAACTCTGGCGCTACCGGAAACCCCGCGAAGGCGAGGAAAATATGTATCAAGTGGAGCACAATGAGTTCTTCAAATCGATCCGCACGGGAGAATTCATCAACAACGGTCCTCGCATGATTCACTCCACGATGATGGCGATCATGGGACGGATGTCAGCCCATACCGGAAAATCGGTCACTTGGGACGAAGCTCTCGCCGCGAAAGAGGATCTCTTCCCCAATGAAGAAACCCTCACTTGGAGTCAATCCTTCAAACCGAACCCCGTCGCCATCCCTGGTGTCACCCAGATCGATGGGATCGCAGGAGTCGAGGAAAAAGCCTAATTTTGAATCAACCCTACCGAAATCGCCGCAAGAAGACTCTCCGTCTCCTTGCGGCGTTCCTTTTTTTGTATTCTTGAGGACAATCAACCAGGTGACCAGATTACTGGGAGACCGTTGACCACTGAAGGAATCGTCCAAAACTATGAGCGAAGTTGTCTGCCCCATGTGTGAAATGAGTGAAATCCTCACCCTCGAAGATCACCTCGAGTGTGTTACTTGCGGGCATGAGTGGCCGAAGTCGGAAGAAGTGGCGGGAGATCGCGTCGTTAAAGACGCCTACGGAAATGTCCTCTCCGATGGCGATGTCGTCGCGATGATCAAAGATCTCAAGCTCCAAGGTTCGTCACAGGTATTGAAGACCGGAGCCAAATCGAAACCAATCCGACTCGTTGAGGGAGACCACGAGATCTCCTGCAAGATGGACGGTATAGCGATCGGGCTGAAAGCCTGCTTTGTGAAAAAGGTGTTCGCCTGATACGTTCTTCTAACAAACGGTTCGTCGAGGCAAATCAGTCCGCTACGGAGAAGTCAAAAATCATCTCCTCGTTCACGAGCGCCAGCTCCTTTACCGAAGCTGGGATGACACCGGAACCGCCTAGCATCACAATGATGAGTTCGGACAGTTTTTCGACCGACCGTATTTCCATCACCTGACGGCATTTTACCAGATTCAGTTGGCGCAAACTCGATAGCTGCGAGAGCGCACTGATTTGGGAGAGAATCTCACATCCAGTCACATCAAGTTGCTCCAGCCCTTTTGCGGCCTCGATCCCATCGAGCGAGACGAGTTTTGGACAGTAGTTGAAACCCGCATATTGTGAGACGCCAGGAGGCATCCCCTTCAGCGAATGCAGATTCGGACAGGCTTCGAGATGCAACTCCCGCAGAGAGGTGATAGAGGTAAAGGGTTCGAGCGTTTCAATCGCGTCCTGTCCTCCCATTCGCAGAATACGCAGTTTCGGCAGGGCGGCAATTTCGGAGAAATCCTGGAGGTCGACATTCCGTATATCCAGGACAATCAAGGTGGCGAGGTTGCGGATCCCGGGAAGCTCTTTCAAACGGGTGCATCCACTCACATCCAGATCAGTGAGAGACGTCAGACCCGACAAACCTACCACCTCGGGCACGGTCACACATCCATCAGTGTAAAGCTGTCGCAATCCCGTAACCTCAGAAACATCTAGTTTTTGAAGTGACTGGCAGCGACTGAGATAGAGATTCTCCAACGCGGGAAGATCAACCAGATCGAGATGCGTGAGAGCGAGGCATCCACTGAAATCGAGAGTCGTCAAATTCCGGATTCCCTGCACCGCAGAAACGTCGACCAGAGCGGCACTGTCCGTGAAAACGAGTTCGGTTAGAGACGGATGTCCTTTCACCCCTTCCGCGCTCACCAGAGAACCACAATCAATCGCGACAAGTGATTTCAACCCCGTAAATCGCTCGATTCCCGCCAGCGAGACCAGCGCAGGAGCACCCGTGAGATCCAGAATCGTCGGTTGTCCTTCACCCAACCGTGCGACGAGTTCCGCAAGCTCCGCGAGATCGACCAACTCAGGACTAGAGCAGCCAATCGAAAAATCGTTTTCCGTAACAGAAAGATCCGCCGCAAAACGACTCTCCAACTCCGCGCGAGCGGTAGCACGGTCGTGCTTTTTCCAAAAGGAGAGAATCACTACGACCGCGACAATCGAGACAAGGAAAACAGAAATACGGGCGACGGACGACATGCTGATTGAGGTCACTCAGACCGCGCGGACTCTACTCCAAGTTCCGTGACTCTGCCATGACGGATTCCCACACATCTAAATAGCCTCCATCGAGGATATTTCCAAAAACGGCCTTCGCTTCAAAGTGATCCCAAAACTGACATTTTCGCCCGCTCCAAAATCGGCAATACTTGCCCTTTTCAGCGATCCATGACACTCTTCTCTCACCGCAATCCCTCAACACCCTATCCCCTCCCCATGGAAATTCACAACGAAGACTACGAGATGCTTGGCAAGTTCTACCTCGGCAGGACCTATGACCTCGCCGCCAAAGAACTGCAAGATGATCTTGTCCTCTATGATTCCAAGGATCTCGTCACCCACGGCGTCGTCCTCGGGATGACGGGATCGGGAAAAACCGGCCTTTGTATCACTCTCCTCGAAGAGGCCGCGATGGACAACATCCCCTCCATCGTGATCGATCCCAAAGGCGACCTTTCCAACCTCCTCCTCACCTTCCCCGACCTCACTCCTGAGAATTTCCGACCCTGGATCAACGAAGACGATGCCCTAAAAAAAGGGATCACTCCCGACGAACACGCCGCAAAGACCGCCGCGATGTGGAAAAGCGGACTGGAGAGCTGGGGCGAGAGTGGGAAGCGCATCCAAGATTTTCGAGATAAAGTCGATCTGGCGATCTACACCCCTGGTTCCAGTGCGGGCCTACCGGTTTCCATTCTCAGTTCATTGGACGTACCATCCCTCGAGATCCTCGACGACGGGGAGGCCCTCGCCGAGCGGATCGAATCGACCGTCTCCAGCCTGCTCTCCCTCGTTGGCAACAACGCCGATCCGATTCGGGATCCGGAGCACATCCTCCTCTCTAATATTTTCAGCCATTCTTGGAATGCCGGTCACGGGGTGACTCTGGAAGCACTCATCCGACACATCCAGGTGCCGCCCTTTGAAAAGATCGGGGTCATGGATCTCGAAACCGTCTGCCCACAAAAGAGCCGCCTCGATCTCGCGATGAAGATGAACAATCTCCTCGCCTCACCTGGTTTTGCCAGCTGGCTTCAGGGGGAACCTCTCGACATCAAACGAATGCTCCACACCCCCGATGGGAAAGCACGTATCTCGATTTTTTCGATCTCCCACCTCAGTGACACCGAGCGCATGTTCTTTGTCTCGCTCCTCCTCAACCAGATGGTCGGTTGGATGAGAACACAGACCGGAACGACCAGTCTCCGTGCGCTCCTCTACATGGATGAGATTTACGGATACCTCCCACCCTCGGCAATGCCACCGTCGAAAAAGCCGATGATGACGATGCTGAAGCAAGGGCGAGCTTTTGGGTTAGGTGTCCTCCTCGCGACACAGAACCCGGTCGATCTCGATTACAAGGCCCTCTCCAACATCGGAACCTGGTGGCTGGGCCGTCTCCAGACCGAACGGGACAAAGCCCGCGTTCTCGATGGACTCGAAGGCGCTGCCGCGAGCAACAACGGTACTTTTGATCGCCGCAAAATGGAGCAACTCCTCGCCGGACTCGGAGCTCGAGTGTTTCTCATGAACAACGTTCACGACGATGCTCCCGTCGTCTTTCATGTGCGCTGGGTCATGAGCTACCTCACCGGACCACTCGCCCGGACGCAGATCAAAACCCTGATGGACCCGAAACGGGCCGAAATCGCTGCCGCGATCGCTGCGGCCCCCGCTCCCGATCCGGAAGCCCCCAAACCGACGCAACCACAACCGATGCGTCCGAGACTTCCTCGCGGCGCGGTGGACTATTTCATGGCGACAGGAGCTGGAGTCCCTCCCGAAGAAATCAACTACGTTCCCGCCATCATCCGCGTCGGTGAGGTACGGTACTCGGAGTCTTCAAAAGGAATCTCCGGGGCAGAATCCGTCGCGATGGTCAACAAAATCGATCCCGCCTCTGGAAACGTAGATTGGTCCCAGTCGCTTGAACTTCCCAATGGAATCACCGTTTCCCAGCTGGGAAGCGATCCCGTTGCCGGGGCAGCGTTTACCGAGCTGCCGCAGTCCCTCCTCGATTCCAAATTCTGGAGCGATCTCGACACAGGGCTCGTCGACTGGCTCTACGGGAATCACCAATGCACGGTCTTCCAAAGCCCCCTGACAGGGCTTTATTCCAATCTCGGTGAGTCCGAAGGCGACTTCCGTGCCCGACTCGTCCATTCCGCCCGGGAAACTCGTGACAAAAAAATCGAGGAACTTCGAGAGAGTTACGACAAGAAAATCAAAGTCATCGAAGACCGTATCGCAAAGGCCATGGACGTCGTTGATGAACAAAAGGCCCAAGCAAGTTCTGCCAAAATGGATACCGCACTTCGCATTGGAGGAACCATCCTCGGTGCACTTCTCGGAAAAAAAGTCTCGATGACGAGTGGTCGCGGAGCCATGTCTGGAGCCTCCAAAACATGGAAAGAAAGTCGCGACGTTGCCCGTGCTCAAGAAAAAGTCGGAGACTACCAGAACGATCTCGATGAACTCGAAGACCATTGCGAAGAGGAAATCGAGAAGTTGAAGTCCGCGATGGATCCCATGAGCGAAAAACTGGAAACGACTCATCTCACCCCCTTGAAAAAGAACTGTACCTCCAAAGCCGTCGGCATTGTCTGGATGCCATACCGGGTCAATCCACAACCTCAACTCGGCGCGGCCTGGTGATGGCAAAACG
>JAGPCC010000255.1 GCA_018058245.1 Verrucomicrobiales bacterium | reverse complement strand
TTCCTCGTGAAAGGTGTCTTCTGCGGGGCTCTTCTTTTGCGGGAGGTTCTGCAGTTTTAGGTCGAGGAGGGTTTTACCGATCACGAGGATGGCGAGGAGAAGAACGGGTTCTCCGGCAAGTTGAATCGCAAAGGCACCAAAAATGATGGCGATGTGGAGGACCACCAATCTGGGGTAGGGAGCGAACATCTGTCCGGGGAGACTTGCGTCGCGGTATTCGCCCTTTCCTAGAAAATTGCGGAAAAAGGAGAAAGCATGACTTGCGACGAGGGCGGTGAATGCCCAAAAAAGGCTGCCGGTAAAGAGGGCGATCACATCCGCAGGGCTGGAGATCTGTTTGTTTCCGTCGAGGAGACTGAAAACGAAGACCCCGTGGACGAGGCAGAAAATTCCGTAGTGAAAGGCAAAAAAACTGGAGAGCGTGGTTCGGGCGAGGAGTGCTTTTGTTGTCCACCCCACCTCGCGTCCGGCCGAGTAAAGTCTCAGGATCGTGAAAGCACCGATGACGAGATTTTCCGCCCAGTAGAGAGCTACGAGCTCCAGAATGTTCCACCCCCAGAGGACGGCTCCGAGCAGGGGAATGAGATTCGCGGCAACGAAGAAGATTCCCGAGGTGATTTTCGAGGTTCCGGTTTCTGGCTGGGTTGCTCTGTCCACGGGTCGAAAATCCGAAATTTGCCTGAAAATACAAGCATTATTAGAAAAATGGCGACGGATTCTTGGACGAGCTGAGTCGTGAAGAGGCCTGCAACTTTCCACTTGATCCGAGGAATCTTCGCGACTAGTTTCCGCCCCCTCAAATTTTTAGGACGTAGAACATGAAAGCGGAAATCCATCCCGATTACAAACAAGCAACGATCCAGTGCACCTGTGGCAGCGTGATTCAGACCCGCTCGACGGTGGCGAATCTGCACATTGGTATCTGCTCGGCCTGCCACCCGTTTTTCACTGGGGAGACCCGCTTTGTCGATACTGCCGGTCGTGTTGACAAGTTTCAGAAGCGTTTTGGCGATCCAAAGGCTGCGGCAGATCGTCGCAAGAAGCCGAAGCTATCCGATCTCAGCGCGTAATCGCTGATCTCTGAGTTTTTGGAAACGGTGATAATGCCCTTGGGCGTTGTCGCCGTTTTTTGGTATCCGGCGCTTCCCATCTGCGCTAGATTGAAACGATTTACCTCGCTACCCTGTGGACTATACCCTGCTCATTGAGAGAAAAAGACTCCGGCTCCCGGAGTTAGAATCCTACATGGCGCAGGAGGGCTTTTTTGACGATGCAAAGAATGCGAGGGAGCTGACTCGGGAATACAACCGGCTCAAGACTCTGCTTGAGGACTGGGAGACCCTGGCAAAAGCCCGGATCGATCTCGAAGAAAATGGGGAACTGGCCCGCTCGAATGATCCGGAGATGGCGGAAATGGCGACTGCGGAGATCGCACCGTTGCAAGAGCTGATTGCGGATTTGGAAAATCGGGTGCAATACGCCCTTTTGCCCCATGATCCCACCGAGGACCGGGATGCGATCGTGGAGATTCGCGCGGGGACCGGTGGGGACGAGGCCTCTCTCTTTGCGGGGGATCTCTACCGGATGTACCAGCGCTACGCGGAGCAGCGCGGCTGGCGGATGGAGCCAGTCGAAGCGAGCCCTTCGGAGGTAGGTGGATTCAAAGAGGTCGTCTTTAAAGTGAGCGGGGAGGAAGTGTTTCGATTTTTGAAATATGAGAGCGGGGTGCATCGAGTCCAGCGGGTTCCGAATACGGAGACGCAGGGGCGTATCCATACGTCCACGGCGACCGTGGCAGTATTGCCCGAGGCGGAAGAGGTCGATGTTGAGCTGAAGCCGGACGAACTCCACATTCAGGCGACTCGCTCGGGTGGTCCGGGGGGGCAGCATGTGAACACAACGGACTCGGCGGTGCAGATCACACATCTTCCCACTGGCATCATGGTAAAGTGTCAGGATGGTCGGAGCCAGGGCAAGAACAAGGAAAAGGCGCTCCAGATTTTGCGATCCAAGCTTCTCGAAGCGAAGATCCGGGAAGAGGCGGACAAATACTCGGCGCACCGGAAGAATCTCATCGGGTCGGGCGGGCGTGAGGAAAAGATTCGAACTTACAATTTCCCGCAGAATCGTCTCACCGATCACCGGGTGAATCTCACGCTCTACAATTTGGATCAGGTTGTTGAGGGCGATCTCGCGGGGATCATTGAGACTCTGCAGGCGTCGGAGATGGAGGACAGGCTCGCGGAGCTTGAAGCGGGTTGATCTTGGCCGAGCCTTGGAGTCCTTCGGACTTGCGGTATGGCTCATCAGCGATGGGGCGGGCCGTTGGCCCTTCACGAGTTGTTTGTGGGTCCGTTTCCTGGGGCGATGCCCCAGGCTGGTATGGTGGCGGGCCGTTGGCCCTATAGAAGATACGCTCCCGTCACGAAGTCGTTTTCCTTTTTCGAATGGCAGGGAAGTCGAGGAAGTGCTTGCGTCGAGTGCGGGATCGCCGGACCATTGCCGAGAGACGATGATCAGTATCCCCCGAAACTTTTTGTGGATCGCTTTTGCCCTCACTGTGGGAACGGTTTCGGTCGAGGCGGGGGTGACGACGGCGCTAGGGATTCGGTCACTGGGACTGGAGGAGGCAGAGTCCGGGGTGCCGGTGGATGTGCGGGGTGTGGTGATTTTTGCGGATCCACCGGGGACGGTTTTTTTGCAGGACTCTACGGCGGGGACTTTTTTTCAACTAAAGGGGCGTGCCGCTCCTGTGCCGGGGGATCAGGTTCGAGTTCAGGGGATTTCCTTCCCCGGTCTTTATCTCCCTGGGATCGCAGAGGCTGATTTTGAAATTCTCGGACATCCGGGGATTCCGGAGGCGATCCCGGCGAGTTACGATGATCTCATTTCGGGGCGTTATCACTACCAGTATGTCGTGATCGAAGGAATCGTGCGGACGGTGTCAGAGGATGAGGAGAAGGCAGCTCTCGTGCGGGTCGCGCTCGGGTCGCGCGTCGTGGAAGTGCGGGTGGAGGCGCTGCCGCCTGCGGGAATGGTGATTCCAGGAAGCCGGGTGCGCGTCTCGGGACTTGCCGCCGGGGAGGTGAACCATCGGCGCCAACTCGTTTTTCCCTACCTTCGCACGCGTGACTGGAGTGAGGTCAAAGTCCTCGAAGCGGCGAAAGATCGGGATTCCATCGCCGAGGTGTCTCCGGAGCAGTTGTTGAACTTTGCGGTCGGCGGGCAGGAGCTTCATCAAGTGCGGGTCACCGGGACAGTCTTAGCGGCATTTGAAAATGGGGAAATGTATCTGCGGTGTGGGGAGTCTGCGGTCGGTGTGACGCGACTGCCTTCGGAGCACCAGATCGAGAGTGGAGATTCGGTCGAGGTGGTTGGGTTTCCCGAAATGGATCGATTTAGCGCTCGACTCGTCGATGCGGTGATCGTGGATCATTTCCTCGGGGAAGGTTCACCGCCGGCGGTGCCGGTCGAGCTGAGTTCGCTGAGCGATGGCAGCCACGAGTGCGACCTCGTCACGCTCGAGGCAGAATTGATAGAGCAGTATCGAAACGAAGAGGGGAACGTGCTTCTGTTGCGTGACGGTGTCAGCACGCTACGTGCCTATCTACCGGACCATGCCGAAAGTTTCGAAGCGGGAACTCGTCTCCGAGTGACCGGGGTGGCGCTCGTTGAGTCGACGCGACGTTCCGCACGGTATCTTTCCGAGCCAGACCAAGTTTCCCTGCGGATGCGATCTGCCGACGACATTGTGGTGCTCCAGACACCGACTTGGTGGACTTCGCCTAGACTCGCGCTGGCCCTGATGGCGCTGTTTGCCGTAGTGATCCTTGCGATGCTTTGGATCATTTTGTTGCAGCGTCAGGTTTCGCGTCAGACGACGGCGCTGCGTTCTCGGATCGAGAAAGAGGCAGTTTTGGAAGAGCGGCAGCACATCGCGCGTGAGTTCCACGATACCCTCGAACAGGATCTCGCGGGACTTTCCCTGCGACTCGATGCTGCGGTGGCGAGGGGAGGGGACGCCAAGCTCGCACAGTTGATCATCGGATCGAGGAGTCTGGTCTCACGCATCCAGACAGAAACTCGGAACCTCGTCGCGGATCTCCGACAGGTGCCGGAGGAGGGTGCGAGTCTCCTCGATGCGCTTCAGGAAATCGCGGATCGAGGAATGGATGAGGTAGGGCCGGAGATTCGTTTTACCCACGAAGGCGAACTCCCTGATCTGCCCGCCCGCACGGTGCATCATTTGAAAATGATCGCGCAGGAATCGATCACCAATGCCCTCAAGCACGCTGCGGCGACGCACATTGGGATCTCGGCGAAGGACTGCGGCGGTGGACTCCTTTTGCAGATCAGCGATGACGGACGAGGCCTCGAACCGGGGGAGACAACCGGAAGTGCAGGTCACTTCGGTTGTATGGGAATGCGGGAGCGTTGCCGGAAAATCGGCGGAGAGATTGCGTGGAAAAGTGAAAGTGGTCAAGGGACGACAGTAGAAGTCCTTTTGCCGCTCGCTGGAGAGGAGAAGGGTTCATGAGGGTAATGATCGTAGATGATCATTTTGTGGTGAGGAGCGGACTCGTTGCCTCGCTCGAAATGGAGGAGGGAATCACCGTCGTCGCTGAAGCGGAAGATGGGGAATCCGCTCTCGAACTCTTCCGCGAAGAGGTTCCCGATGTCGTGCTGATGGATCTGCAATTGCCGGGATGGAATGGGATCGAAACGACGGAGCGGCTTCTGGAGGTGGTGCCCCGCGCTCGGGTCCTCATATTCTCGACCTTTGCGCGGGACGACGAGATTCAGGCTGCGCTCGCAGCGGGGGCACTGGGGTATTTGCAGAAGACGGCCAGTCGCGATGAGTTAATCGGCGCTCTGCGTCGTGTCGCGGAGGGGAAAGCCTTTCTCGCTCCGGGGCTGGCGGCGCGCATCGCCGGGTTAAAAATCGGTCCGATCGTGACCTTGCGCGAACGCGAGATTCTGAGCCTCGTCGCAAAAGGAAAGGCAAACAAAGAAATCGCAGCGGAACTGGGAATCGCGGAAGATACCGTGAAGCGCCATGTCAGCAACGTCCTGCAAAAGCTGGAAGTCAGTGATCGGGCGCAGGCAACGGCAGAGGCGATCCGGCGGGGGATCATCAAGGTGGACAGCTGATCGAGTTGGGAGTATCAATGAACAAACATTGAAGCGTCTGTAAAATGGCATCGTTCATTTCATTAATTCAGAGAGCGACGGAGCTTTGCTTCAGATGCCTTTTCGCAATTTTCCGCTGCTTCAGTCCCGTGCAGACAGTATTGGCTGGTTATGCGGGATACATTTTGGTGATTTTCGGTCTTCTGTGTCTGCCATGGTCACAGAATGGAGGATCTGTTTCATGGTTGGATAATCTTTTTATGGCTGCGTCGGCAGTCAGCACGACCGGTCTCGGCTCTGTGAATACACCGGAAGCATATGGTTTTTTCGGCCAGGTCGTTCTGCTATTGGGAATCCAGCTTGGCGGCCTTGGATACATGACGATGGGTTCATTCGCCATTCTTTCCTCCCGTGGATCGATCTCACAGAACCGCATTAATATCGGACGTTCAGTCTTTGCGATGCCGGAGGATTTCGATCCCGCGCACTTTATTCGACGTGTTGTTGTCTTTTCTATTGGAGTCGAAGCTGTCGGTGCCATTGCTCTCTATTTTGTGTTCGTAGTAGCTGAGGTGGAGCATCCGATATGGGCCGCTATCTTTCATTCGGTTTCTTCGTTCTGCACAGCGGGGTTTAGCATATTTCCCGACAATTTGGAGTCTTTTCGCATCAATGGTTGGGTTAACGCGATCATCTCGACGTTAAGTCTTCTGGGAGCGGTGGGATTTATTGTGTTGAGCGATTTCTACAACTTCGTTCGACACAGGACGAGGAAAATTACTCTGACTTCCAAAATCATTCTTGTAGCTACATTTGGAGGCGTAGGTACTGGAACGATTGCTCTATTTTTTGATCACTCGATTTCAAGTCTGCCTGTCGCGGACAGGATCGGGTGTGCTTTCTTCCAGTCTATGTCAGCAATGACAACAGTCGGGTTTAACTCGATACCGATTGGGGGAATTTCCCTTGCCTCGCTAATGATCGTAATGGTGTTGATGATACTGGGAGCGTCGCCTAGTGGTACTGGCGGAGGGCTCAAGAGTACCTCGTGGTCTGCGGGGTTAGCGTCTGCATGGAGCGTTGCGCGTGGGCGGAAGGAGACGACCTTTTTTGGGTACAAGGTTCCAAATTATCGGATTCAGGCAGCATTTGCTTCATTCACGCTATATCTTTTAGTTTTCGCGGGAGGATGTTTCGTTCTTCTCTTGGCAGATAGACACAAATTCGAAGATGTCGTTTTTGAAGTTGCGTCGGGATTGGGCACTGTAGGATTAAGTCGCGGAATTACTGGAGATCTTACTGCTGCGGGGAAATTTTCCATGGTAATTCTCATGTATATAGGTCGAGTCGGCGTGCTTTCTTTGGGACTTGCCGCTCTGGAGCGGGGAGAGTGTGGTGAGGATAAAATGATTGATGATGATATTGTGATTTAGCTAGAACAAGGGCAATGAAGATTCGTCTTCTACTATTGGTTTTTTTGTTTTTGGTTCGGCCATTAGCGGCAGACTCTCCTACTCGGGCGTGGGGAATTAAGGCCGCAATGGCCGACTCGGCGAGGAAAACTGTCTTCATTGCGGCGCACCGGGGTGGATATACGACTGACAAAAAAGACAAGTCTCCGGAAAATTCGCTTTTGAATGTTTGGATTGCTTCCTCAAAAAAATTCGATTTTTACGAGACTGATATCCAGCAGACAAAAGACGGGGTCTTTGTCGTGGTTCACGATGCGACGATCGATCGGGAGACAACCGGACAGGGTACGGTCTCTGACTTGACCCTGTCTGATCTGAAGACACTGCAGAAACGGTATCGTGACGGTTCACCGTCGGAGGAGAAAGTGGCAACCTTAGAAGAACTACTTCGTGAGGGGCGATCCCGGATTCTTTTCAAGGCGGATCTCAAACCCGGATTGGTTGATTCCTTTGACGGGATCGCACGGCTCATCACGTCGCTGGATATGGTCGATGATGTTTTGATTCGGTGCAGCCTGAAGGAGGCGGCGGTGATCGAGTCGCTCTATGCAAGGGGAACCCCCCGTGTGG
>JAGPCC010000254.1 GCA_018058245.1 Verrucomicrobiales bacterium | reverse complement strand
CCTGAACTCCTGAACCCCTGAACCCCTGAACCCCTGAATCCCTGAATCCCTGAATGTGAGAGCCTCATAGTTCGGAGCGTTTTACCAATTCCGTTTCCGATTGGAAAGATTTATTTCGAGATTTCTTCCATTTTTCTCTCCGTTATGTTTGTAGGCGACAAAGTGAATCATGCTTTCCTTGAATAGGACGTGCGCCCCGATAAATCATCAAGGAAATTCTACTTGCGAAGAATCCAGCGAGCAGCCCAGTGAACGCTCCACCGATGGAACCGACAAACCAAGGCGCAGACCAACTCGGAACGAAGCATGCAATTATCGAGCCCAAGATGGCAATTTTACGTCGCTTACCATATTCCGTTGATCCATTGTTCGAAAACCGATAGGATTTCCCCGCGAGCGCCCGGTGCGCCTGACCGAC
The DNA here is from genome assembly GCA_018058245.1 of Verrucomicrobiales bacterium. GTDB lineage: Bacteria > Verrucomicrobiota > Verrucomicrobiia > Verrucomicrobiales > DEV007 > Arctic95D-9. The sequence continues at coordinate 6,779 of JAGPCC010000254.1, read as the reverse complement.
CCTATCTGCTCACGAGCGTGGAGACGGCGGGGGGGAATGGCAGCGTCTGTCAAGCGTCGCAAAAAAACCGATCCTGCGACAACTCACGACGTGGTCGTGAGCCTCGCAGGACGGCTTTTTCACCCCCCGCTGCCTATGGCGCTGTGGAGGTAGGAAATGTCTGCCGGGATCTCGCCGATTTTCTGGAACTCTCTGCGTCGCAGTTTTCTCCTACCGGGGATTCGTGCAGGCGATCTCGATCTCCCGATGATTCAGGATCTGATATTCTCCGGTGGAGAGTGCCGGCATGGTGAGGGAGCCGATACGAACTCGTTCCAGTCGCTCGACTTTGTTTCCGAGTTTGGAGAACATGCGGCGGATCTGGCGGTTGTATCCCTGCGTCAGAACGATGTGGAGATTTCTCCTTGAGTCGAAGCGAACGGATTCGGCTTTGGCAAGGCCCTCGGCGAGGTGAATGCCTTCGAGGAGCTTGTGGGTTAGCTCGGGATCAAAAGGACGATCCAATCGCACTTCATACTCCTTTTCGACATGGTAGCGAGGGTGGGCGAGGCGCTCGATGAGATCGCCGGAACTGGTGAGGAGGATGAGACCTGCGCTCTCGTAGTCGAGACGACCGACGTAGTTGAGTTTGGAAAACTTCTTGGGGAGGAGTGCATAGATGGTCTCGCGTCCCTGGGGATCGTCTTTTGTGCAAATGAACTTGCGAGGTTTATTCAGCACGAGCGTGAGAGCGGACTGCTCCCGCACGGGTTTGCCGTCGAACTTGACGTGATCCGACGGCTGAACCCTCGTGGAGAGATTTATGATAATCTCGCCGTTGACCTCAACGCGGCCTTGGGTAATCAACTCGTCGCACCCACGACGGGAGGCAACCCCGCAGGAAGCGAGGAAGCGGTTTAAGCGAACGCCTTTGTCCGCCGGAGTTGTCATGGGAGAATTCTGAGAAGGGGACTCCTACCGATGCGCCGCCGATTGGGGGACGCGATCGACAATCGGATTACGACTCCGGAGTAACCTTGGGAAGGTGCATGGGGGTGCGCCCCTGAACCCAATCCCCACGCTTTTGCATCAGCTTGACACGCTCAAAGCGCTTGAGAACGCTGCGTTTGGCTCCTACGGTGCTGGACTTTTTAAGGCTGGAGTGCTGTGACATGGCGAGAATCAGGGTTGTTCGGTGAAGGGCGGAGTTTAGGACATGTTTCCTATCCATGCAAGGGGGGATTTGCTGCTTTTTGTGGATGATATTGGGAGAGTTTTCGATTCGTGTGCATCTTTTTGGGGGTGGGACGGGTGACTAGCAGGATTCTGGACTCGCGATTTGCTCGGTTTGCCCTTACTTTTCCGATTTCTAAATGACTGGTATTCGTGGCATCCTTTCTCTTTTTGCCGGATCGAAGCTCAAGCTCGCCATTGCTGGCGTAGTATTGATCCTCGGTGGAATCTGCTGGACGGGTGGGAATTTTGACATGACCCGAGCCTCCTCTGAGCACCTCAGTGATACGTTTCGCACGGGGTTATCTGACACGAGCGGTCAGAATCCCTTTGGGGAAACCGCGATCCGCATCGGCGTGAGTTTTTTGGTGGCGATGTTTTTTGCTTCTCTTCTCCGTTTTGCGGTAAAGACGGCGATTTTTGTGCTGGTAGCGGGAGGTCTCGTGGTTTGGTTCCTGTCGTCGCAAGGGATCATCACCCCGGTGTGGGACGACTACTACCGTTCGGTCTCGGATGGTAGAGACTGGATGACCCAACATATCCTTGTGGTGGGGAATATCATTCGGGATCACTTACCATCGACCAGTGCCGCTGCGGTCGGTTTTGTTGCGGGCCTCCGTCGTTAGGACGATATGGAAGCAATTCTTTGCTGGGTAGTTGCTTTGCGGGCGGAGGCGAATCCTCTCATACTCAGAGAGCGGCTGCGAGCGCTGGGAACGGGCGGGGGACTCTTTCCCGTGTATTCGTCCGCCGACGGGGCAGTGCGCTTGATCATCTCGGGAGTCGGGAAGGTGAATGCAGCCGCGGCGACGGCCTATCTTGCTGCCTCGCTTCCCTCGGAGTCGATAGTCGGGTGGATCAATTTTGGAATTGCGGGTTCAGGGGAAGTTCCTTTTGGAACAGTGGTCCTGACTGGTAGTATTCTCGACGAGGCGACGGGTCGGCGATGGTTTCCAGGGACTCCCCTTTATCCGAAAGGCTCATTGACTCGGAAGGGGGTGATGACGGTAGATCGTCCTCGAGAGGAATACCCGGCAGGCGGGGGCCTGATTGAAATGGAAGCGGCAGGTTTTTATCCCACCGCGTTGCGCCGATCCACGACCGAGTTTTGCCAGGTGGTAAAAGTGGTTTCCGATGGTCCGGGGAATCCGGTGTCTGCGATCAATCAATCTGTCGTCGGGGATCTTTGTGAGAATGCAGTCAGGGAAATGGATTCTTGGCTGAGAGGTTTCCGCGAATTGTTGCAATCAGAGTCAGTGCTCACTGCGGATCCTCCGGGATATGTGGAGTGGATCAGTGGTTCTCACTTTTCCGTAACGCAGGGGTTTCAACTACGACGCCTTTTGCAAGAATGGGGCGCTCTCGGGATCGTGGGGTATCCTGATCCAGAGGACTTGGCCGGGGATGGTCGAAGGCGCGGCGGTCGGGAGGCACTCCGGTTGATTCGCGAGAGGCTATCGATTTTCCGACAGGAGCTTTTTCAGGCTGACGAATAGAAACTCTCGGAGCGAAAGAGAAATGCGTGCAGGTGGTGCCTTTTTTAGAAACCGGAGAGAAAATACTCATTTCGGGTTGATTTTCGCAAATTTGATAGACCGTTCTTGGAAATGTTTAAAATAATTGCGGCATCGGAAAGAATGTTAGGTGATCGCGAGCATTTTTTGCGCTATCTTTTCAGTCGGCACTGCCTTGGGTGTGCTCTCTCTGCTGGTCCTACCTAAGTCCGAAGCCAAATCTCTTTTTCTCTCCCGAATGTCCGTCCTCCGGCCCGCTCCTCGTTGTTTGAAAGTCGTGAAGTTCCTTCTTCCGGTGATTCCATTCTGCATGACGTCGTGTGTCATGATGCCAGCGAATACGCATTGGGATCAAAAGCGCTCGATTGCCAAATACGACTCCATCGGGATTGACGCGCCCGTTGCTCTTCCGGAATTGAAGAATGAAACGGATAAGGGCTTTTCAGCACCCGATTTCCTGACGCTGCACTCGGGGTTAATCGTTAGTGGGAAATACATCGATGAGGATTTTAAATCGAAATTGCAAACGAGTCGGGAGGCGCAAGAAGGGGTTCTCGAACTAGGCTTTTCGGTCCCGATTGCAAAAGGAGGATCGGGTTTCGGAAGCTGTGCTCCCGTAACCTCGGACGGGTACTTTTTAACGGCGGCTCATGTTCTTGCGCAGAGGGATTCGTATGTCCTCTATGCCACTTCCAACAATCGGAAGACCTACATTGATTACGCACCCCTTCGGGTGGTTTACGTCAATGAAAGCGCCGATTTTGCGATTGTGAAAGCGGAAATGGTGACGCCCCGGTACCTGCGGTATCGCCGAGATCCCCTCACGACGACAACGACGTTGTTTGCCGGGGGTTGGATGCATGAAAAGGGCGGGGGACTGTTTTTGGAGAACCAGGACATCCCACAGACTTCCGGGGAAAAATTCAAAAAAGTCGTGACGACCCTGCCGATGATCAAAGGCGACAGTGGATCGCCAATGATCGATCAGGATGGACGCCTTTGCGGCGTCCTGAGCACGATGAGGCTCGGCGTCGTCATCAAGATGAAACCGAAGTCCACCGCAGTGATGATGGAGGCTCCCGAAATCGAGGCGCTCATCGCCGCCGATCGGAAGAAGCGCTAGCAACTCGTCGGGGCTCTCGTTGAGAATCCTTCGGAATCAGGCCGGGAGTCGCTCGATTTCGGCCCCGAGATTGATGAGTTTTTCATCGATATGTTCGTACCCGCGATCAATGTGATAGACTCGTGAGATCTCGGTGTTTCCCTTGGCGGTGAGCGCGGAGAGGACAAGTGCGGCGGAAGCCCGGAGATCACTCGCCATCACCGGCGCGGCACTCAATTGTTCCACGCCCTGGATTACGGCGGTGCCATCATTTACTTCGATGTTCGCACCCATCCTCTTCATTTCGGCGGCGTGCATGAAACGCTGGGGAAAAATCGTGTCTCGCACGACGCTGGTTCCCGAAGTGACTGCGAAGAGCGAGCACATCTGGGCCTGCATGTCTGTCGGAAAGCCCGGATACGGTTCGGTCGTGATATTGGCACCGACCGGTTTTTCAGCGCGGTGCACCGTGAGCGTGGATTTGGTAGTCTCCACGGTGCAGCCGCACCGGCGAAGCACTTCAGTGATACAGGAAAGGTGCTCTGGAACGATTCGCTTCAGAGTGATACTTTCCTTTGCTGCCATGGCCCCGGCGACCATGAAGGTGCCTGCTTCGATCCGGTCGGGAATGACAGTGTGTTCCACTCCGCCCAGTTCATTGACTCCTTCGATTTCGATTCGAGGAGTGCCTGCGCCGCTGATTTTTGCTCCCATCGCGATGAGGAAGTTTGCGAGATCGACGACTTCTGGTTCACAAGCGGCCCCGGTGATAACGGTCGTACCTTTGGCTAGCACGGCCGCCATCATGACGTTGTCTGTGCCGAGGACGGTTGCTCCGTGTTTGCCGCTCATATCGATCACTTTCCCGGTGAGTCCATATCGGGCTTCGAGGTGGACGTTACCACCCTCGACTCTCGCTTCAGCGCCGAGTCCTTCCAGACCGCGGAGGTGAAGATCAATAGGCCGATCACCAATGACGCAGCCGCCGGGAAGAGAAACGTCAGCACGATTGTGACGGGCGAGGAGGGGACCCATCACGCAGACGGATGCTCGCATCTTCCTCACTAGATCATAGGGCGCCTCGTGGCTGCGCAGTTTTTCGCATTTGATCACCACGTTTCCACTCGCACGCTCTACTTCCGCTCCGAGGTTTTGCAGGATCTGGAGCATATAATTGGTATCCGAGACATCGGGAACCCGACGAATGACACACTGTTCCCGTGTCAGTAAGGTCGCCGCGAGAATGGGGAGGGAGGCGTTCTTCGAGCCGCTAATGTTCACGCTCCCTGCGAGAGTCTTGCCGCCATGTACGATAAATTTTTCCATGTCTTACCTAAATAATCAACTTGTCCGGTGCTTGTAAAAAGGATGGATTTTACTGCGATTTCACGCTTTTGGTAGCAAAAAGAAAGCGGTCGATGCCTCCCATATCCCGGTGGATTTCCACTTGTCCAAAACCCAAGTTTTCTGCAGCGGTCTTCAACTCTGATTCTTGGCCGATCCCAAACTCCATCGCAAGGAGTCCGTGTGGGGTGAGATGGGGGAGCGAGTCGTTCAGAAAGCGCTGCATGATCTCCGTACCGGTAGTGCCGCCATAGAGTGCGAGGGCAGGGTCTCTCCGCACTTCCCGGCTCAGGAGTGTCTCTTGGCTGTCTGGGATGTAGGGGAGATTTGCCACGATCAGGTGAAACTCACCGACAAGGGCGGAAAAGAGATCACTTTCGATTAGGGTGATCTGATCCATACCGAGGGCTTCGGCATTTTCTCGAGCGAGAGAGAGAGCCTCGGTGGAGAGGTCCGCAAGTGTCACTGCGACGTTCTTCTCAGCGAGATGATGGGCCAGCGAGAGACCAATCACCCCAGAACCGCAACCGAGATCGAGGATGCGAGAGGGCTCGGTCCGAGAGGGCTCGGGCCAGGTTCGGGTTAGCAGCTTCATGGTCAGTTCCTCGGTTTCGGGCCGTGGAATGAGGGCGCGGGAGTCGGTCCGAAAATCGAGGTCACAAAACTCGATCGTTCCGAGGAGGTGTTGCAAGGGCTCTCCTCGCCCGCGTCGCATCGTTAGCTCGCGGAGGGTGGTCAGCTGGTTTTTTGCAATGGATCGGTCAAAATCAATGTAGAGCTGCATGCGCTCGACTTTCAGAACGTGTGCGATGAGCAACTCCATCGTGAGCCGGGCTTCCTCCACCTCATGTCTTTGGAGAAATTCGGTTCCCTTTTTCAGGGTGTCGAGAATCGTCGCCATCCTTTAAAACGGGAAACGGCTGGCGGGTAGGGGGCGCACTTTGAAAAGGGAGAAAGGGGGCGCCGTGACATCTTTCCCGTCATTAAAGAAGGGCGTGCGGTGGAGTTGGCTACTAAAGAAATGGAGGAGTCCGTCGGGTCCGATTGTCAATCCGCCCGGCCAGATGATACGAGGGTCTTGCACGAGAAGTCGGAGATTCAGGTATTGTTCCTCGGGCGCGACGTAGTCAATCGATCCGCGCGAGATATCGCCGAAATAGATGCGGCCTTTCGAGTCGATCGTCATGCTATCGCAGACTGGCTTAGGGGAGACGCCGGTCACTTGGCTGCTCAGGACATGTGGGGCGATCGCGGGATTGGTGAGCAACTCGGTTTTGATTTTGAAGAGGCTCGCTCCGTTCCGGGCGCCATAGTAGAGCCATTCGCCCTTGCGATCGATCGCGATGGGATTGACGCCGGTGAGAGGGCTTGCGAGGGCTCCATCTGGACGTCTCACTTGGACGACCTGTTGATTCACCTCCAAGCTGATGGAGGGGTCCATCTGCACCGAGCGATCTCCTTCGAGGACTCTTCGGGTGAGCCCTGTTTGGATGTCGACGACGATGATGGCGGCGTTGTACCCGTCCGCCGGATCACAGATGTAGACGTATCGACCAGCCGGATCGAGGGCAATATTGGTGAGAAAAGAGATCGGGGAGAGAGCGATG
>JAGPCC010000253.1 GCA_018058245.1 Verrucomicrobiales bacterium | reverse complement strand
GCGGAAACAAAAAAAAGCCGCCCATTGCCGGGCGGCTTTCAAAAAAGGAATCTACTCTCCGATTCCGCTCAATTGCGATTCATAAAAATCCGCAAAATGTACCAGAAGAGCAGGGCGACACTGGCAAAGAGCGAGAGCGAGGCCGAGACATACTGATCGGTGCGGTAGTGATGAATGATGTTGGAGGTGTTGTAAAGAATGGAAACAGCGGCAAAGAGCGCCATCGCTCCCGCAAAGATGGTCCCGAGGTTAAACCCGAAAATGATCGAAACGATGATGATGCCCATCGCCACAAATCCACCCACCATGAGAAACCCGCGAAGAAAGGAAAAGTCCTTCCCCGTAGCAAAGGCGGCAAAAGTGATGCCACCAAAGACAAATCCTGTCGTCACACCAGCCTTTAAAATCACCTGACCGTCATTGGAATAAACCATCGCCATGTAAAGGAGCGGCATGAAGATGAAGGCTTCGGCAACAACAAAAAGGATCAAACCCAGATACTGAGTGCCACGAGACGCCTCGGATTCGGCGAGCCGATTTGCGATAAAGGAAATTCCCATGAAGGCACCCAAGACGATGAGCCATCCCATTCCGCCGACCATTTTTTGGATCAGCGCCGCTGACCAGGACTGGTTCAGGAGAAACCACTCCACCACGATGAAACCGAGAATCGCAAACCCGAGATGGAGATAGGTCTGACGGATAAAAGCCGTCCGCTCCGCAGGAGCAGCAGAGGCCACAGTAAAAGGATTGGCGTAACCAGTGTTGTTCATAGTTGATAAGAGTACAGCAGAGAATCAGAAATTCCAGACTGAAAGACAATCCTTTCCTTGCGCGGTTCAAATTTTTTCCGACAATTTTCCGACCATTGGCTCAAAAAAAGGAAACGCAACGAGTCCTTCTTACAGGGGCAACAATCCGCACGAAGTCGGGCTACCTCCCGCTGAGATTCCCCGACGATTGATCAGGTGAAATTCCGCTGGCGCAGAGATTCATACAAACAAACCGCCGCTGCATTGGAGACATTCAGACACGGGACATGACCCTGCATGGGAATACGGATGAGGGTATCACAGCCTTCTTTGGTAAGCCGCCGCATGCCCTCCCCTTCTGCCCCGAGGACGATCGCGAGGGGTCCGGTCATTTCGCATTCGTAAAGATCGCAATTCGCCTCGTCTGCGGTGCCGACGATACGCACCCCCGCTTCGTCCCGGAGTCGTTCGAGGAATCTCGCCATATTGCCGACTGAAACGACCGGGACATACGCGGCTCCTCCGCAAGCCACTCGCACGGCAGTCTCCGTAACCGGCGATGATTTGTGCCTCGGCACGATCACCGCTAGGACCCCGGCACCTTCCGCAGAGCGGATGCAGGCACCGAGATTGTGCGGATCCTGCACTCCGTCGAGCACAAGCAACAAGGCATCTTCCTCCTCGGCCAGCCGATCAAAAAGTGAATCCTCGGTCAGACGGATGATTCCCGTCGAAGAGCTCGAATGAACGTTCACCCTCGCTTCCCGAGGGCGATTCCCGGGTGTTTTGGCTCGTCGATTTCGGGACATAGGGAGTTCGAGAAAATCACGCAAATATTTCGGCCTGGCCGAGACTCTTGTGAATCTCATTTGCCGCATCGCCCCCGAGGCCGAGACCCTGAGCCAACTGCCCGAAGTATTCTGCCTCGCTCTGGGTATCGAGCTTGATTGCCATCAGGGAAAACGCATACACCTGTTCCGCCATGTCCGCAGGGACACGACTGACAAACTCCTGAACGTCGCTGGCGGAGGCCAGATGGGACTTCAAAAATGCGACCTCTTTTGCATCGAGATCCCCCATTTTGCCGAGAATGAGCTCCCTTTCGGCATCATCGACGCTGCCATCACATTTTGCGGCATTGCACATCGCTTCGATGAGGATCTCCGCCTCCTCTTGCGCTTCTGCGGGAGGAGCGGCGTCCGTTCCGCCTCCGGTGAGCAGCCCGAGCAATTCGCTCGCACCGGGTTTCGCCGAAGCAGAGCCGAGAATGGAGGAAAGGGCGGCGGCCGCGCCACCACCACCGAGGAGAGAACCGAGGAGCCCCCCTACACCGGAGCTTGCAGCAGCGCTTGGGGCGGGAGTTTTATCGCCACCAAGAAAGGAACCAACGAGATCTCCAAGACCACCGCCGCCCGTCTGGGATTGCAGAGGAGACCCACCGCCAAAAAGACTACCCAATCCGCCCAATTTACCACTGCTGGCGGCACCACTCAGGAGCGATCCGAGAATGTCGAGACCAGCCCCACCCTTCCCACTTCTCGCTCCCGCTGCGGCGGCAAGTAATCCACCGAGCGCACCCAGACCTCCACCACTGGACCGCTTCTGGCCACCGAGGAGGATGCTCAGAATATCTCCACCATTGCCCCCACCTCCGCCTCCACCGAGGAGACTATCGAGAATGCTCCCACCGCGCTGCGAACCGAGTGCATTGTTATTGAGTAGGCTTCCGAGGATTTTGACTGCGTCCATGATGCGATGCTAGAGGAAATACGTGAGGTTAATTCAAGTCAGAACGCCGACAATAGGCGAGAGAAAGTATCGTCGCGAGTCCTTTTTCACTCCCGTCAACACGCACGGATTGCTTCCTGTTCATTACTCTGGCAAGAACAACCTTGTCTTCACACCGGGAAATTGTATCCTTTTACTTGGTACCGTTCGTTGATTCTGATCGTAGGAGGATTTCCATGTCGAGAGAACCATTACTGTCTTTATCGGAACGATTTCTATCGAAACGTGAAAGCCGAGCAACGATAGCGCCTCCAATCCCCCACCGGTTCTTCCCCTGCTCGATTCCGCTTCTCCTCTTGCTCCTCACAGGAGCGCTCTGCGCTACAGAAAGGGAGACGGTGAAAATCGCTCCTGGCCACAAGGGGTTTCTTCTCGATCCGTCCGGGAAACGTTTTGTCCTCTGGGGTCACAACTACGCAACCCGTGGTCATCGGCGAGACTTTTCCCTTGAGTTGCGGCGTAGAGGACGAGCGCGATTTTCTTCTCAAGAGCCGCCCCTTTGCCCAGGGATGGATTGGGCATTGGCCCGATGAGATTCCCCCGCGAAACTGGCCGAGCTAAAAAAGGACGGCAAAGCGACCATTCAAAACGCGATCTGGCTGTCGTGGGTCGAACTCTTCCAGGAAATCGGTCCGCAGATGACGGATGGGAAACCGAATTGAGCCCATCCTCTCCACCGTCCGCACGTGGTGCGATATCAGACAATCCAATACCGATCAAAAACCACGCACGGAGCTCGACTGAGATCTTATCTTCCGAGAAACGGCAAACGAAACCCGGACTTTTTCTCGGTCGCTTCCGTCTTTGTTGCCGCCGGAGCTTCTTCCGGTGCCGGTGGCGCCTCCGCTGTGGGAGTTGCCTTTACGGGCTTCTCGGTCGCACTTGCCTGCGTTGCTGCGGCAGGTGGGGAAGCAGGGGCGGGAGCAGCACTGCCGGACGCCGACGCGGCGGCAGCTGTTTCGCTGATGGAGTCATCGATCTTTTTAATCTGCTCTGGAGTCAGCTTTGCGGAGACCTCTTTGATCGCCGTGACGACGAGTTCATTGGTCGGCGCGATTTTTGAAGCTTGCTTGAAGTACCGGTAGGCCGATTCAAAGTCCGGGGCCGGAGCTTCGCCAGCAGGAACGAGAGCACCGCGGAAGTGGAGACCACCGAGACGCACGAGCGCCTCAAATCGAGTTTGGGGAGCGACCTGGGGAACCTGGATCACTTGAGTGTAGGCTTCCGCAGCTGCTTTTGCCGGGGTGCTTTCTGCTCCGACCGCCAACAGTCCTGACTCTGCCATCACTCCGAGACTGAGGAGTCCCTCCGGAGAACCTGCTGCTGCAGCCCGTGAGAACCAACCGCCTGCGGCGACGGGATCCTTCAGTGTTCCCACCCCGTTGAGGTAGTAGACACCGACTTTCTGCATCGCCGGAGCAAAACCACCACTAGCGGCTTGGAGATAGGCAATAAAGGCTTTTTGTGGATCCTTGTCGACCGAGCGACCCGCTTCGTAAAAGGCACCGACCTGATAGAGAGCGAGCGGGACGTTGTTGCGAGCCGCGAGCCGATAGAGCTCGAGCGCAGCGGCAGGGTTTGGCACGACATCGACCTTGCCATCGTTGGGATCAATATCGACACCCTGATCATAATAACCCGCCAGCACGACCTGAGCCGCTGCATCGCTCCCCTCAGCGGCGCGAGTGAAATAATCGAGTGCCTTTTTGAAATCCTTCGGGACACCAGCCATTCCCGAGACATGGAGTTCGCCCATCGTCCTCAGACCAGCGGGAACCCCCTGATCAGCGAGTTTCGTAAACGTGGCAACCGCCTTGGTCGGATCGGCGTCAATCTTCCGTGCACCGAACTTCTTTCCGTCGAAAAGAACGGACCCGAGAACGGCGAGCGCATTGGGATTCCCTGCGTCAGCTGCTTTGTTCAGCCAGTCCCACGCCTTGTCATCATCGATACGTTCCTTGCCTCCTGACTCAAGGAAAAACTGTGCAAGCTCAAACTCAGCCTGGTGGTCTCCGTCCGCCGCAGCCGTCTCAAGGAGTTTCAGGGCCGCATCTGGATCTTTCTTTTCGCCAGCAAGCCCGTTTACGTAGATCGCAGCCATATTACGGCGGGCGGCATTGAGTCCCCCCTCCGCTGCCTTTTTGATGAATCCGATTCCCTCCTTGGTTTTTTCGAGATCCTGATTCGACCCCGCGAGGATAAACCCATAATTATTCATCGCCTGAAGCTGCCCCTGCTCGGACGACTTTTGATAGTAAGCGAGAGCCTCGGGCAGGGAGTTTTCCTGATTGCTCTGCTGCAAGAGCAGGCCCATCGCAAATTGAGCGTCCCTGTCGTTCTCTTTGTCTGCGAGATTCCGAACTTTTTCGATGGCCTGTTGCACCGTGACTTCCGGGGTTTCCCCTTTTGCCATCGCTGCCAGCGCCGTCTCCATTGCTTGGACCTGCGCCACTACCTCGGCACTGGGAGAGGTCCACTCTTTGGTATCAAGCCCGAGGGCTGCGGCAGCGGTTATCAGAAAGAAGGTTTTGAGTATCATTGGAGGGGATAGATTTGGAAATCTGGAAATTTTATCAGATTTTTCGATCAAGTCTCTAAATTTTAAAAAGAATTACATCTTTTCTCCCACCGACTCCTTCCCCCTTATTCAGTCACCCACCCCCTCCCCGCGCACTTCCGGTCTCTCCCGAGATCGAAACAGACTTGCCAGATCCAGCGCGATTCCACTACAGTCCGACTATGACGTTCCGGCCCCTTCTGCTCGCTCTCTTTGTCCCCCTGCTGCTCCAGGCGGAAGACAAAAAATGGACACCACCCCAGGCAAAAAAAATCGCCGACCTGATCCAGAGCAACCCAGCCTTGGCCGCCAAAGAGATACGACGCAGCTGGGGAAAAGAAGCTCTCGCAGCAGGCAAACAACGGTGGATCGAGGAAACCACCTTATTGATTGCCGTGACCGCATCCGCACCAGTCACCGCAGTAAAGTCCGACGGAAAACCCCTCGGCGAGCTGACCTGTCTTGATGAGAGCGGACTCTACGCCTTCGCCCAGGACATCGGGAACATTCAGGACTTTTCCTACGAGCTTACGTCCGAGGGAAAACCCATCGGTGCCGGAGCGGTCAAGATCGAATACTACCCTTACGCCACCGATTCCCTGAAACAGGAGGGAATCCCGGAAGGCGTTCTCCACTCCCACACTTGGACAGAATCCACGATCTTTCCCGAGACCACCCGGGAGTTTCTGGTCTACATCCCGGCCCAATACGACGGCAGCAAACCCGCCGCGCTGATGGTCTTCCAGGACGGACTTCGTCACGCCGACCGGAACACTGAGGGCGGACTACGAGCACCGAACGTCCTCGACAATCTCATTGCCAAAGGAGAAATGCCCGTCACCATCGGGATTTTCATCAATCCTGGCACCAAAAAGGGCCAGCCAGCCGGGGCAAAACCGGGCAATCGCAGTGTAGAATACGACTCCCTCGGCGACGCCTACGTGAATTTTCTCCTCACCGAGATTATTCCCTTTGTGATAAAGGAGCACGATCTGAAACTGAGCGACGACCCTGCGATGTGGGCCATCTCAGGTGGTTCGAGCGGATGCGCCTGCGCCTGGACTGCCGCCTGGGAGCGCCCCGACAGATTCGGAAAGGTCCTCGGCTGGGTCGGCACCTTCGTCGACATCCGCGGCGCGAACGCCTATCCCTCGCTCGTTCGCAAAACCGAGCAAAAGCAGATTCGGGCCGCCCTCCTTGACGGAGCCAACGATCTCGACAATCAGTTCGGCAACTGGCCCCTCGCGAACCAACAAATGGAAGCCGCCTTGAAATTCATGCACTACGACTATCGCTACTGGTGGGGCGAGGGATTCCACGGGAGTCGCCACGCCGCAGCCCTCCTGCCAGAGATGATGAAATGGCTCTGGTCCGAGTGATTTGCCCACCAGAGAGGGTCTGGTCCCGGACTCGACAGAGTTCCGTCCCGGTTTCCGTGCCTCGCAGGTAGCCGCAATCCCGAACTCTCCCCTCCTGGCCTGCACTCGACTCCTCCGCAAACTCCTCACCCTATTCCCTGTGCTTCTGGAAAAAGATCTCCGAAGGAAGGGATGGAAGAGGCTTACGTCCTGCAACAATTTGAGCAATACAGATACCGGCAAGATGGCCGTTTTTTACCGGCATTGCAAAGCCGGAGAGAAACACAGTATCCGAACGGAGAAATATTCTGCTCCGATGTTGCTGATCCAGTGAATGCAATGGTAACCTGACCGCGTGAACGATGCCAGAAACCTCTGAACCGCAGGAGACTCCGCGTCTGCAACCTCGATTGGGCGTTTTCGGGGCGATGATGATGGGCCTCGGTTCCATCGTGGGAACAGGCGTATTTGTGAGCATCGGCATCGCTGCGGGTATCGCCGGGCCGTCAGTGATCTTGGCGGTGGCCTTGGCAGCGCTGGTGGCGATCTGCAATGGCTTGAGCAGCGCCCAACTTGCGGCAAACCATCCGGTGAGCGGTGGCACTTACGAGTATGGGTACCAGTACTTGAACTCCTGGCTGGGCTTCACGGCCGGTTGGATGTTTCTGCTCGCCAAGTCTGCTTCTGCCGCGACGGCGGCGCTGGGGTTTTCGGGGTATCTGCTGAGTGCCATGGGGGGATCC
>JAGPCC010000252.1 GCA_018058245.1 Verrucomicrobiales bacterium | reverse complement strand
GCCCTGGAGCGTCTCGCGCAAGGGTATGCTCTCGGGAATCGACCCTACACCCGCGAAGAAGCCCACGCGCGCACCACTCGCCATGGCCGTTGACTTCTTCCTCGATACCAACATTCTCCTCTACGCCTACGACAACGAAGCCGGGGAAAAACGGGACTCCGCCGCGCGATTGGTGACCGAGGCACTGTGCGAGCCGACCCGCTGCGCCATCAGCGTGCAGGTGCTGCAGGAATTTTTTGTCAATTTCACCCGGACCGGCCAGAGTGATGCCACCGCCGCGACCCTCGTCGACGACTTCTCCGTCTGGAAGATCATCGCGAACACCCACGACCTTTTTCTCGACGGACTTCGCGCCAAAGCCCGCTGGCAACTTTCGCTCTGGGATGCCATGGTCGTCGTCGCCGCCGGGCACGCCGGTGCCGCGGTCCTCTACACCGAAGACCTGAACCACGGCCAGCACTACGGTTCCGTTCAGGCCCTCAACCCCTTTCTCGCTCCGCCCTCCGCATGACCACCCAGGAATTCCGCTCCAAAGCCATCACCCTGATCGACGACCTCAAGAGCGTCTGTGCCAACTACGGACTGGGGAATGACGGGAACGAGTTCAAAATCATCACCCAGGTCTTCCTCTACAAGTTTCTCAATGACAAGTTTGCCCACGAGGTGAAAAGACTCCGCCCGGACCTCGCCGCCGGGGATTCGTGGGAGGACAGTTTGCGGGTCATGCCCGGGGCGGACTACGAGCTCCTCCTCATGCAGCTTGATGCCGGGACCGCCCGCCTCCACCCGCGGCACTACCTCTCGGCGCTCTGGAATCAACAAAACGACGACAACTTTGCCGACGCTCTCGACGACACCCTGCTCGATCTCGCGGCCTTGAATGCCGACATCTTTTCCGTGATGACCAATGACGGGCAGAAGATCGTCCTCTTCGACCGGGTCACCCGCTACGTTGCCTCGCAGCGCGATGACTTCGCCCGCGCCATCATCAACAAGCTCATTCCCTTCAGCTTCGAGCGCCTTTTTTCGGAGAAATTCGACTTCTACGCGACCCTCTTCGAATACCTGATCAAGGATTACAACAAGGACGGCGGGGGCAAATATGCCGAGTACTACACCCCCCACGCCGTCGCGAAGATCATGGCCGCCTGTCTTGTCCCCGGCGAGGTGCAGAACGTCACCTGCTACGACCCCGCCGCCGGATCGGGCACCCTGCTGATGAATCTCGCCCATGCCATCGGCGAAGATCGATGCACGCTCTACACCCAGGACATTTCGCAAAAGTCGTCCAGCCTCCTGCGGCTCAACCTCATCCTCAACAATCTCGTCCACTCCATCCCCCACGTCATCCAGGGGAACACGATTCAGACTCCCTACCACCGCGAAGACGAGAGCGAGGCCCTGCGCCGCTTCGACTACATCGTTTCGAATCCGCCCTTCAAGCTCGATTTCTCGGACTTCCGGGATCAGCTCGTGACCAAAACGAACCACGAGCGCTTTTTTGCCGGGGTGCCCAATGTTCCAAAGAAGGACAAGGACAAGATGGCGATCTATTTGCTCTTCCTCCAGCACATCATCCAGTCGCTCGCGGAGAACGGACGCGCCGCCGTCGTCGTGCCGACCGGCTTCATCACCGCCCAGGCCGGGATCGAGCGGAAAATCCGCGAGCACCTCGTCGCGAACCGGATGCTCGGCGGGGTTGTTTCCATGCCGAGCAACATCTTTGCGACGACCGGAACGAATGTGTCCATCCTCTTTCTGGATGCGACGAACCGGGAGAAAGTGATTCTGATTGATGCGTCGGGATTGGGCGAGAAGGTCAAGGACGGCAAGAACCAGAAAACGGTTCTGCGGGCGGAGGAAGAGGAGAAGATCATAACGACCTTTAACGGGAAAGAAGTTGTCGAGGATTTCTCGGTCGTGGTGAGTTACGAGGAGATCGAGGCGAAGAATTATTCGTTCAGTGCGGGGCAGTACTTTGATGTGAAGGTGGAGTATGTGGAGATCACGGCGGCGGAGTTTTCCAACAAAATCAGTGAATTTGGAAGTCGGCTGAATACTCTTTTGACTGAATCCAATGCTCTTGGAGCGGAAATCAATGAAAGTCTGAAAAATCTGCGGCTTTCATGAAACTAACGAAACACGCGCTCATGGATCTCTACGAGATGGGGTCCGGCATTTCCTCCAAGCCCGAGCAGGCCGGGCATGGCGCTCCGTTCTGCTCGTTTACTACGGTCTTTAACAGCTACTTTCTGCCGTCTGAGTTACCTGACCGAATGGACGCTTCAGCCAAAGAACAGGAAACCTATTCCCTGAAAAAGGGCGACATACTTTTGACACGGACCAGCGAAACGCTCGATGAGCTCGGCATGAGCTGTGTCGCAGACACGGACTATCCGAATGCGACATTCAGCGGATTTCTGAAACGCCTTCGACCCACCCAAGAACATATTTCGTATCATCGGTTCATGGCATTCTACCTTCGAAGCCCGCTATTCCGAAAGACGATGACCAATAACGCAGTCATGACACTGCGGTGTAGCTTTAACGAACAGATCTTTTCCTATCTCAATATCCTCCTTCCCACCTTCGATCAGCAGATGGGGATTGGTGATCTTCTCTTTCGGATACACGCCAAGATCGACCTCAACCGCCGCATCAACGCCGAACTGGAGGCGATGGCGAAGCTGCTCTACGACTACTGGTTCGTGCAGTTCGACTTCCCGATCTCCGCCGCCCAGGCGACCGCGATGGGCCGCCCCGACCTCGAAGGCAAACCCTACCGGACCTCTGGCGGCAAGATGGTTTACAACAAGGAACTGAAACGCGAGATTCCGGAGGGGTGGGAGGTGCGAGCAATCGCGGACTACTGTTCCCTGAACGCCGCTACCTGGACCATTAAAAGCCGTCCCGACGTGATTCATTACGTTGATCTGGCGAACACGAAGGCTGGCAGAATCAATGAAGTCACTTCACTAAAGAAGGAAATAGCGCCCAGTCGCGCGCAGCGAATATTACGACCCGGCGACACGATCATCGGCACCGTTCGTCCCGAAAATGGTTCGTATGCCTGTGTTCCAAAATCAAATGAGATCCTAACGGGCAGCACCGGATTTGCAGTCTTGACGCCGAAGTCGCCCAGTTTCCGGGAGTTCAATTACCTCGGGCTGACTTCAAGATTGAACATCACCCGCCTCTCGGTCATTGCGAGCGGAGCGGCCTATCCCGCCGTCAATCCGGAAGTCGTCGCGGCCCTGCCAATCCCGTCGCCGCCAGAGACCTTGATTGATGGGTTTCACGCGGCGACCTCCGCCTCATTCGATTTGATCGAAACGAACAACGAACAAACCCAACACCTCACCCAACTCCGCGACTGGCTCCTCCCCATGCTCATGAACGGCCAGGTTACCGTCGGTGATCCCGCCGCGACCCAAGAGGGTTGACTTACCGCATTGACCCTGTCGAATCGAACGGAACACATTCGAACCGTTACGACCGCAATCTCGCCGACGCGTGCGCTAAGCATATCAGCGGTGCAAGGTAGCCTCTACCCTCAGCTGCACGATTCACAATCGCCCATGTCCATGGCCGAATTTGATTGAAGCTTGGCAGAGGAATGAGTTTGAAGGGCCTTTATGACTCCTGCTAGGGCATCTTCTCTCGTAGCTCCAATAGCCGAGATTCCAAGTATAGTCATTGAAGCAACCCAAACCGCACCCATTTTTCCTGCCTCCATTCGAAACGCAGTTCTTTCGCTCATTTTTTACAAATTATGATTATATCAGATAATCAACATCAATCTTATCGAAAAAAACTTGAAACGCAATCACTAATTGAAGAATTCCCTTGATAAGTGCCGACATAATGTCTGACACCATTGGAAGCGTCACATTCAAACTTAATTATCTGTTCTGCATCAATCCCATCGGTGACTTTAATTTCCACAAATGTCGGAACAGTTGGACTGAATTCTCCAACGAGTGAGGAGAACATCATAGGGCAACCACGCCGTGCGAACCGATCGACTGACGAATCATAACAGTCTCGATCCGGACATTCAATGGTTACAAGGAGTCGTTCATTGGCCGCTGGGCGAATGGGGGAGAGGGTCAAAAAAATCGTTTCATTTCCGGGATTCTGAATGTTCCCCGTTCGGATGACGCCGCCATAAAGCTTCACCGCAAAGGTATTGCAGATGACAGCAGTGGTTTCTTGAATGTCAGCAGGTGAAGCAAGGAGTTCCAATAGTGCGGAGGACGTACTGGACGAATAAGTGAGGTTCACATTCGGATAATTGTCATCCAGCCAGGTTGTGCACTGCGGAAACACCTGCTCTTTCGAAACGATGTTTTCGATCTTTCGGCAGTTTTCAGTCGCTACGAGATTGTGAACCACGTTGTGCTTGAAAGCTCCGGTCACCCACAACTGGCCGGCGTATTGGGCAATTGCCTTCTGAGCCGGTCGGACTTGCACGCCACTTGAATTCAAAAATGGAATGACTGCTGCTTCGCACCCCTCAGCGATCGATTTTAAAAGAACATCCTCAAAATCGTCAGCAAAGACACACTCATGCTCAGGGAAATTCATCACCACGAATTCATGGCTGAAACTACCCTCGGGGCCTAGGCATGCGATTTTTTGCATTTCCGGAGTTTAAGGAGGGGTGAATTAATTGCAACAAATTCGGACGGCGAAAAGAGATTTTACTGATCACTTGGGCATTGATTCCTAAAGATTTGGAGCCAACTGATTTCGGTGTGTTAGACTAATTCGGCAATGAACCTCGAACCCTACAGTTTCTGTTTTCTGCGTTATGTCCACGACCCGCTCTCTGCGGAATTCGTGAACGTGGGCGTAGTGCTGTGGGCTCCGCAAAGCCGCTATCTTGGCTATCAGTTCCCGTTAAATTACCGGAGATTGAGTTGATTCTTTCAGGACTTTGGGAGCGGCGAGATTCGCCCGGGCCAGAAACGCAACCACGTTGGAGGCCGTGCCACCCAGACAGTAGGCAACGAGGATGAGCCCGAGGCCCCAGACGGTATCTCCGCCTTGGAACCAGGTGAACCATCCCGGCTGAACGAGGGCAAGACTGCTGCAAAGCAAGATCCAGAGAGGGAACGCGGTCGGAAGTTGAGAGATGAGCATGGACATGCCGCATGAAAGCCTTTCTCTGCCAAATCCCGCACGGGAAAAGCCGAAATCGGTGCTAGTTCGTTCTTGCGTCCCGCCTCAGCAACCCTAACTTCCCGCCTTCAATCACCAAACATCATCATGAGCCAACGCAGAGTCCTAGTCGCTGATCCCATTTCTGAACGCGGAATCGAGCTGCTGAAATCCTCCGGTCTCGCAGTCGACATCAAGCTCGGCCTTTCTGAGGCGGATCTGATTGAAAACGCACCGAATTACGAAGGGATCATCGTGCGTTCCGGAGTGAAGATCACCGCTGCTGTCATCGAGGCCGGAGCCGGAACCTTGCGCGCCATCGGGCGGGCGGGCGTCGGGGTGGATAACATCGATATCGCCGCCGCCACGAAACACGGTGTCGTTGTCATGAATACTCCCGCCGGGAACACGATCTCGACGGCGGAGCACGCCTTCACGCTCATGATGTCACTCGCCCGCCACATCCCGCAGGCGCACAAGTCTGTCGTGGAAGGTCGTTTTAAAGAAGGTCGGAAGGCCTATGCAGGGGTCGAACTTTACAACAAAACCCTCGCCATTCTCGGAATGGGGCGCATCGGTGCCGAGTTTGCCCGTCGTGCCATGGGTTTCGGCATGCGGGTTGTTGCGTATGATCCCTACCTTGCCGCGATCAAAGCAAAGGCGATGCGAGTGGATCTCTGCGAAACGGTCGACGAGGCAGTCGCACAGGCGGATTTCATTACTCTCCACATGCCAAAGACGGCGGAGACGACACATCTTATCAACGAGGCAAGAATCAAGCTGATGAAACCGGGAGTTCGCATCATCAACTGCGCTCGCGGAGGTCTCATTGATGAAGCCGCTCTTCTTGAGGGGATCAAATCGGGGATCGTGGCCGGTGCCGCTCTCGATGTTTTCGAAATCGAACCTCCTGCGGCCGATTACGAGCTCCTGCTGCGCGAAGAGATGGTTTTCACGCCTCACCTCGGAGCCTCCACAGAGGAAGCGCAGGAAAATGTCGGGATCGAAATCGCGGAAGCAATTTGCAACCGTTTGCTGCGCGGTGAAGTCATCAACGCGGTGAACATGCCGAACCTCGATGAATCGACTCTAAAGCTAATCGGCCCCTATTTGAAACTCTCCGAAGTTCTCGGGAAGCTGATCAGCCAGATCGCGCCGAATCAGTCCGATTTTTTCCGCATCGACTACACCGGTAAAGTCGGCGAGATCGATACCACTCTCGTGACTCGCTCGGCGCTCAAAGGGTATCTCGAAACGGGATCCACCTCGGGATCTGCCAACTATCTCAACGCCAGCTCACTCGCGGAGGGCCGCGGTATCCGCGTGACCGAAAGCCGTCCGGTGGAGGTTTGCGAATTTACCGACCTCATCACGGTGACCGTCGGGAACCAGAAGGAAAGAGTCATCGTGGCAGGAACATTTTTCGGTAGTCAGCCCCGGATCGTAAAGATTCAGGAGCACAACATCGATGCCTCGCCCGAAGGTCACCTTCTGATTTTTGAAAACACGGATGCTCCCGGTGTCGTCGGCGCGATCGGTCTCGTCCTCGGCGAAGGCAACATCAATATCGCAAACATGTCCTTGAGTCGAAATCAAGTGAGCGGAAAAGCGCTCAGTATTCTCAATGTCGATTCCGCGATCGACTCCGCGATCCTCAAAAAGATCGAGGCGATCCCGGGCATTCAAAGTGCGACGACGGTCGAACTGTAAGCGATTGCTGCACAGGGAGGGTTTCCGCTCTCCCTGTGGGGAGCAATTCCTTAGAAAAGCCTCGTCTACTTGAGTTTTACCGTAAACTGGTCCGAGCTTTCTATCGTCATCGCTTCGATTTTTGGAAATAGCTCTTTCACTGCCGATGGCGTGACTGCCTCCGGGTTTTCGGTGACTTGATCGACGAAGGCACCAAAGTCGGGATCGACCAGCATCTTCGAAATATCGGCATCACTGAGGATGATCAAATCACCCGTGACATGCTGCGCGGATGTTTCCACGATGCCGTCGGGAGCGCGGAGAAAGAAACTAACGCGCATTCCCGCTGTCATTCCTGCGGCCATTTTCATAGACTCCGAGGGTTTCATCCCGAG
>JAGPCC010000034.1 GCA_018058245.1 Verrucomicrobiales bacterium | reverse complement strand
CGGATGCGTTTCTCATTCTTATTGTGCGGTTTACGCATAATAATCGTTTCGCATACTCCGAAAGGCGCACATTAAAGGCTATTACCAATCACCTGGCAAGTGGAAATCCCGCGAATCTGAGCCAGGGTAGCAGCTTTCCTCGTTCGTCGTTTTGTCATGAATTCGCCTGTAAATCCCTGGATCACTCACCGATCGCGATTGTGCTACAACAATCCCTGGATCCGGGTGACCGAGAGCGATGTCACCAATCCGGGTGGAGGCGAAGGAATCTACGGAGTCGTCCATTTTAAAAACCGGGCCATCGGCGTGATTCCACTAGATGAGGAGGAGCACACGTGGCTCGTCGGACAATTTCGCTACACCCTCGGAACCTACGAATGGGAGATCCCAGAAGGGGGATGCCCGGTGGGCGAGTCTCCGCTCGACGCGGCAAAACGGGAACTCCGCGAAGAAACCGGTCTGATCGCCGCAGAATACACGATTCTACTCGATGATCTTGCCCTTTCCAACTCGGTCAGCGATGAACGGGCCACCCTCTTTGTCGCGAGAGGCATCTCGATGACTTCCGCCGCACCCGAGGAAACGGAAGCGCTCCAAGTCCGGCGTCTCCCGCTGTCCGAAGCCATTGCCATGGTCAAACGCGGCGAGATCACCGATGCGATGTCTGTGATGGCGCTGCTGCGACTCGCTCTGGATCGGAGTTGACTCGAAATTCAGGCCTCGTTGAGTTCCCTCAATACTTCCGGATCCCGCACATCGGCCCACTCCCCTGCCAACTCCACGGCTTCGATCCTGAGACCATCCCGCACTTGGGAGGCAATCGCGTCGGTCAGTTCATACTCCCCTCGCGGGGAAAGTTGTAGTTCGGCGGTGTATTCGAAGATCACCGGCGAGAACGAGTAGATTCCTGCGTTGTAATATTGGCTCGTAGGTTCTCCTTCGCCCGGTTTTTCAATAAGGTTGGTAACGAGGCCATCTTCGATGAAGACGGCACCGCCTTTGCGGACATCCTCATCGATTTTGACGCTCAGTTTGCCATCCACTCCGGAAAAATCGACGAGCGGCGCGTAGGACTCTGCCGGCACGAGGATGTCACCGTAGCTCAGAAGAAACGGATCTTCCCCGGCGAAGTCTTTTGCGAGTTCGACGACACGACCAGTTCCGTCCTGTACGATCTGCTCGACATACTCGACTGCACACCCGAACGCCGCGCCGTCACCAAAATAATCCATGATGACCTCTTTTCGGTAGCCTACGACGATGAGAATCCGAGTAACTCCATTCGCGACGAGACCACGAACGATGGACTCCAGAATCGGAGTCCCCTTCACCGCTACCATCGGTTTTGGAAGTTCGTCGGTGAGCTCTTTCATCCGGGTGCCGCGCCCGGCCGCGAGGATGGCAGCTTTGGTGATTTTTGACATGAGGGACTGTAGTGTTCCTTCGGGGGAACTTGGTTAAAAGTGAGTACTAGAGACGTCCTACAAAAGCAGCGATACGATCCAGCGCGATCTCCAGTTTTTCGAATGCCGTCGCGTAACACGCACGAACGGACCCTTCACCGGCCTTGCCAAATGCGCTCCCCGGCACCACCGCGACGCTCTCTTCTTCGAGGAGGCGCAGGGCAAATTCTTTGCTGGTGAGGCCGTATTTTCGGATATCGGGAAACATATAAAAAGCTCCCCCCGGCGCAAAACACGGCAGACCCATTTCCTGGAATCGCTTCAACATTAGGTTTCGACGTTGTGCGTAGGCCCGGCGCATCTTCTCCACTTCGCTCGCACCGTTCTTGAGCGCCTCAATCGCCGCCTGCTGGCTCAAGATGGGGGCACAAAGCATGGAGTATTGATGAATTTTCATCATCGCCTCGGTCAGCACGGCCGGGGCACAGGAGTATCCGAGGCGGAAACCAGTCATCGCAAAGGCTTTGGAAAATCCATGGAGCAACACGGTGCGCTCCCGCATGCCTGGAAAACTGGCGATGGAGACATGGCTCCCCGCACTCATTCCGTCCTCTCCCCCGTAGAGCAACTCACAATAGATCTCATCTGTCACGACGATGAGGTCGTGTTGGATCGCCAATTGCGCGATCTTTTCGAGTTCCTCAAGTGGTTCGATGGCCCCGGTTGGATTCGTCGGGAAATTCAGAAGAATGATCCGCGTTTTGTCCGTAATCGCCGCAGCGACATCCGACGCCATCAGGGCAAAATTATCTTCCACCTTAGTTTCAATTACCACCGGTACCCCGTAGGCAAGTGCGATCGTAGGACTGTAGCTGACGTAACAAGGCTCGTGATAGATCACTTCATCACCGGGATTCAAGAGCGCACGAAACACGAGATCGAGCGCTTCGGAAACTCCTACCGTTACCAAAATTTCGGATGCGGGATTGTAGGATACATGGAAGAGCTCTTTCACATACTCCGCAATGGATTCGCGCAAGGAGAGCAATCCGAGATTGGAGGTATAACTGGTGTTTCCTTTTTCCAAAGAAAAAATCGCCGCCTCGCGGATGTGCCACGGCGCGGAGAAATCGGGTTCCCCGACTCCGAGTGAGATGACGTCGTCGCGTCCCTGCACGAGTTCAAAGAAATCCCGGATACCAGATCTCGGGATACTTTTGACATTGTTTGCTATACGGTCTTCCAATGGCTTCATGAAAATAAAAAGGGGGAGTGTTTTCCCGCTGCGGGAAGCCCGTTCGAACTTCCGTCCTGAAGTCCTGGGGGCTACCCACAAGTCGGTCAAGGGGTCACCGCGAGGCGCTCATCCCCGTGGGATTCAGAAGCAAGGAATCCGCTCTGCTTGTAGACCTTCAACTGAAAATGAGTCGCGGTAGAGAGCACTCCGTCGAGAGTGCTGAGTTTTTCGCTCACAAATCGGGCGACCTCGCGCAGATCGTTGCCTTCGACCATGACCGCAAGATCATACCCACCGCTCATGAGGTAACAACTCGTCACTTGATCAAACCGGGCAATGCGCTGGGCAAGACGATCGAATCCCCCGTTGCGTTCGGGTGTGAGCTTCACCTCGATCAAAGCGGAAACGGAGTTCTTCCCGCCCTCGTCTGGATCGACGACTGCATGGAATCCGAGGATCGCCCCCCTTTGGGTGAGTTCTTCCATCATGCTCTCGACTTCGCTCTCTGAAAGTCCGAGTCTCTCCGCCATCCGTGCGGTGGATAAGCGTGCGTCCTTTTTTAACAACTCTAAAAGTGCGTCCATATAAAAAATCTCAACCGCCACAGCGGTGTTAGTCTCCAAAACAAATTCCGACTGACTTCGCAGCTTGAACGACCTCACCCTCAGGATCGACCAGATTCAGTCTGCGCACCGCGTCCTCAATCTTGACCGAACCGACGTGATACTGCAGGTAGCTGACCATACGTCCAAATCGCTTTTCTTCTATTAAATTTACTGCTTTTACTCCAAATCGCATTCCCAGGA
This sequence comes from Verrucomicrobiales bacterium, assembly GCA_018058245.1. GTDB lineage: Bacteria > Verrucomicrobiota > Verrucomicrobiia > Verrucomicrobiales > DEV007 > Arctic95D-9. The sequence continues at coordinate 21,676 of JAGPCC010000034.1, read as the reverse complement.
CTCGGTCCAGGCAGGTCGGGCTGCCACCTCTCTGAAGGTGCCCCAGGGTCGTACAGCGAGTGTCTTTACCCGTCAATTCTGCGATCCGATGGGCGACGCGGTTCCCGATCCCTCCCAAGCGGTATTCGCCCCCCTCGACAAAGTCTTCCACCACGAGGTCGCCACCGACCACTGTCGCACCCTCGGCCACTACGATCAGGGAACTATGGAACCCCTTCGCTTCCCGCGCGAATACCGCTTCGGCCACTTTCTCATGGTGAAACGGAATCTCGGGGATGAGGATACTTGCGGCTCCGCCGGCGATGCCACCATAGAGGGCGATCCAACCGGCATGACGACCCATCACCTCCAAAATCATGACACGACTATGGCTCTCGGCTGTGGTCTGGAGTCGATCCAGGGAATCTGCCACGACCTGAATCGCGGAGTCAAAACCGAAGGTCATAGCCGTTGCGGCAAGGTCATTGTCGATCGTCTTGGGAACCCCGACCACGGGAAATCCATCTTCATAAAACTGGAGTGCGGTCGTGAGACTGCCATCACCGCCTACACAGATGAGAGCTTCGACCCCGAGTTCCCTCAATGTCGTAAACGCCTCCTGCATCAATTCGTCCGGGATACGACGAGTTCCGCCGACCCCCACCTTCGAAGCAAAATGCCCCCGATTCGAAGTTCCGAGAATCGTCCCTCCGAGCTTCAAGATCCCTTCGGTTTTTTCCACTTTGAGAACTTTGCAGTTCCCGGGAGAAAGCAGTCCTTCAAAGCCGTCTTTAAATCCGAGCACTTCCCACCCCAGTTGCGTGGCGCTACCGACCACTCCATGGGTGACCGCATTGAGTCCCGGGCAGTCGCCGCCTCCGTTCAGAATTCCTATTCGCATCGGGCGTGACTGAGTCCTATTTCACGTACTTTCGCAAGCGATCATTGGGATTCGCCCCAGAACCAGCGCGGATCCAGTCTCCATATTTCGCCCAAGCGGAATCGAGGAGCAGAGCGGTCTCGTGAAATCGATCATCGGAATGCAATACCACCGAGATGAGCCGAGCAGCCTGGGTAGTGCCACCGACATCGAGACTGCCTGACTTTGAAGCGATGAGACATTCTCCAGCGAGGCGCGTGGTTCCCGTTTTTGTTCCATCGATTCCATGCGAACCGACCAGCGCATTTGTATTCGTCACCGTCACGCGGACTGGATCACCCTTTCGGAAAAACGTGATCTCCCGTTCCTTCTCCCGTGAGAGTTCAGGAAAACCGGCGAGGTCGTAGGCATACATCGTCAGCATCGCCATATCGACGGCGGTCGAGAACCCCTTCAGTTTCGCCCCGTCCATCCCGTGCGGATTGAGAAAATTCGTGTCATTCATCCCGAGACGGACCGCCAACGCATTCATCTGAGGAACAAAAATCTCCATCGCAGAACTCCGGGGAATACGAGGCTGCATCTGGACACCGACCTCCGCCGCGAGAGTGTAGATCGAGGAATTATCCGAGGCCATCATCGCCGCATAGAGGCCTTCCCGGAATGAGATCCGATCCCCCGACCTTAGTTTTAAGGGATTCGAACCTCCAGTAAGGGCATCTTCCGTGACCAGCGCGAGTTGGTCCGCCCCACCTTGACTCGTATTCAGCCATTCCAAAATGACTACGGCCGAGGCAATTTTCGTAAGACTGGCAACCTGACGCTTGGCATTTGCCGCTTTCGCCGCGAGGACATACCCAGTCCCCTGATCAACCACGATGTAACTCTCGGCAGCCTCCATCGATCCGATGAACATACAAAGTACGAGAACCGTACTTAAATAGAAAGAAACAATTCGCATGGAGTTCCCGTTCCTCAAAAGTTGCTCGGTGTCAAAATAACTCGGCCCGGATCAAGAAAAAGCCGCAGCAGGATCAAACCCGTTGCGGCTTCAAAAATCCGTTACAGGATGATGGAGATCAAAGCTTCCCTTTGAGTTTTGCGTACTCGGCTTCAAGCGCCTCGATTTGTCCTTGGATCGAGATCATGCGCTGGAGCGTGCCCGAAACACCAACGGTAGATTTTGAAGGTGTACTTGGCTCCTTCGCCGCTGCCACTTTGGCTACTTTCGCAACCTTGCCAGCTGCTCCGCCCTTGCGCTTCTTCTTTCCGCCTCTTCCAGGAGTGACTACCCCAGCCTTCTCAAGCCAAGACTTCACAGTGATCGGATTGAGATCCCATTTCTTCACAGCAGCGGACTGTCCGCCCCGTCCCTTTTCTTCATTGAACTGTTGCACAAATGCAACGACTTCATCTTTTTTATTCTGTTCGTATCGAATGGCCATATTATCTTAGTGTATAAGGAGGAGTATTAGAGCCGGACGATAGGTCTTTCTACGTAGTTTGCAACGAAAATTCACCAATCGATTTCTTCCATAAAGCACTACTCCGAGTAATCATTTGGAATCCATGAAATACATTCTCCCGACTCTCCTCTTCGCTCTCGTCGCAGTTACCTCGTTCAGTATGTGGGCCTTAGGCGCTTCGTTTTTCCCGTCAGAACCTGCTATGTATACCGGTTGCGCGATCGTATTCCTGGGATTCGGAGGGCTCGCGCTTACTCCCGGAACCATGGTCTCAGGGTCTGCCTCTCGCGCCCGTTTTGCCGGATTTTTTGCGATGGGTTTTGTTCTCTACTCGATTCTCTGGTCGGTTTGCTGGTTTCAATTTCACAACACGTTCGGAGAAGTCCTTGGTTCCTTTTTGGGTCTCGCCCCCCTCATTGCACTGTTGCAGCGCTATTTCCCCAGTCGACAATCCTTCTGGACCAGTGTTGCCATCGCATTCCTCTGGCACACGCTCGGTTATTATCTGGGAGGTTTTGCCTATACGGCATTGCAAGGGAAGGGGCCGATCTCACTCTCGCTGCCATTCGCTCCCGAAACAACGGTGACCACAGCCCGGCTCGTTTGGGGTCTTTGTTATGGTCTAGGACTCGGGTTCGGACTGAGCCTACTCCTTCAACGATCTCGCCAGAGCTGAGCCAGACCGTCGAGACAGATCTGAGACCATGATTCCAGCTGATCCCGCCGCGCAAGGAGTTCGTCAAGGGTGAGGAAAGTGAGTTCCCCGATATTGTCCTCACCGGCTGTCACTTGGTCACTCTCGAGAGTAAAGAGATGCACGACTCCGAGATGGACACGTCCAACCTCGTTTGAATCATCGTTAATCAGCCCCAAGATCTCTTGGGTAAATGTCCCGACGATATGCAATTCTTCGTCGATTTCGCGAGCGACGCCAGTTGCATAGGTGTCTCGATCAATCGAAGCGGTCGAATAGTCCGAATCATTGATGTGCCCCCCGATCCCGATGGAGCCTTTCGCCGCAAGACGTTTTTCTCCGCCGCCACCGCCCCTTACATAGTGTAGGAACTTTTCCCCATGCCGGAAAATGGCGTAAGGGATGATCTGTTTGTGCGAGGGATCGTGCTCGGCGAGATCGCGGGCGAGAAAATAATTGTTCTCCGGATCGAGCAAAGACGGGAGATACCGATCCGGCTCCAGTGAGATCCCTTCGAAGGCTCCCAGGTGATCAAAGAGATCCCGTGAAATCACCAGCACATTCTCGTCAGCGTATTTTCCCATTGTCCCAAATCGACACTAGCGCGGCGATAAGTCAAACCGGTATCGAACCAATCCGCCGGTCACTTCCACCGTTCGATCCACTTGCGCACCGAGGAGCTTCTCGAACATTTGCACCTCCATGCGCTCGAGGGTCGAATATTGATCGAAGAGCGCTTGGAGCGGGTTGTGATACTCCTCGATTCGCAATCCCTCCTCGTCGGAATACAGGCACGAGGAATAGTATCCCTGCTCGGTCCGGAAGGCAGCGAGTTTTTCTGCACGCTCCTGAACGGAATCACCCGTCACGATGGCAGCAAGTTGCTCCGTCCGGTTCCGGAAATAAAAGAAAAGGATCTTCTCGGCGGCATTCGTCTCGAGTTGTGCCGCTGCGGAGAGGATCGCAAGGACAGCCTCATCCCCGACCGGAGGAAAAAGGGGTGCCGCCTTTGCGGTGAGCCGATACAATTTTTCCGGGCGACCCACCACCTTCGGGCTCCGCCAGGTTTCGAGGAGGCCGAGTTTGTGCATCGCGAGGCAATGCTTCTTTACCCCCATGTAGCTCATCTTCAGCGCGGTGGAAAGGTCACCGACCGACAGACCCTTTGAACACTTGACTAACTCCATGATCTCGAACCAGTGAGGTTTGCAAATGCGACGGAGGATTTTGAGGGATGGAGTCACGGGAAAACGCGATGAATGGAATTACGAAAAGAGAGGACAGTTTGGAAAAAGGGCAATCAGAGATACAATCCGCTTCCGGTTTTGTAGCAGCAGATCACCCAAAATGCCGCTAAATATTCATTCAAAAGGTGAAAAGTCACCGAAATGAGACGTAATTCTATTTTACCCAGCCCTCACCGTGAGTGTAAGAAAGTGGAAAAATTCTCGTCCGATAGCGCAGCATTCACCATCGTAGCAGTTCTTGGCACCCCATCTATGCATCATTCACGCGACCTCGATCTCGAGAAGACCTTTCGATCCTACGGACACGGATACTGGGCAGATCAGGGAGTTTCCGAGAAAGACTGGAACAGTCACATTTGGCAACTGAAGAACCGGGTCACGACCCTGCGGCAACTGGAAGAACATCTTGTCTTGACGGAAGAGGAGCGCAGCGGAGTGATTCTTTCCGGAACGAAACTGGCCATGGCGATCACGCCCTTCTTCTTCAATCTGATCGATCGGGAAGATCCCGACTGCCCCATCCGGAAACAAGTGGTCCCGCGCATTGAGGAAACCCTCACCTCCCCCTACGAAATGGCCGATCCCTGTGGAGAGGATTCCCACATGCCGGTTCCCGGTCTTGTGCATCGCTACCCCGATCGCGTCCTCTTTCTCGTAACGGACCGCTGCGCCTCTTACTGCCGCTATTGCACCCGCAGCCGCGTCGTGAGCGGTGCCGGGCAACAGGAGCTGGAAACCGATTACGAAGCGGCCTTCCGTTATCTGGAAGAACACACCGAAGTTCGCGACGTCCTGCTCTCTGGTGGAGATCCGCTGCTGTTTTCCGATCAAAAACTCGAACGGATTCTGAACCGACTGCGGAGCATTCCCCACATCGAGTTTCTCAGGATCGGGTCACGCGTGCCGATTTTCCTACCGCAGCGTATCACTCCGCAACTATGCGAGATGCTCCAACGCTATCACCCCCTCTTCATGAGCGTCCACGTGAATCACCCACGGGAATTAACTCTCGAAGTCAAAGCGGGCATGGAACGCCTAGCGAATCACGGAGTTCCCTTGGGGAATCAAAGCGTGCTCCTTCGCGGAGTGAACGATGACGTCGAAGTGATGAAGACTCTCGTTCACAAACTCCTCATGTGTCGGGTCAAGCCCTACTATCTCTACCAGCTCGACCTCATCCAAGGGTCCTCCCACCTCGAGGCTCCCGTCGAGGACGGGATCAAGATCATCGAAGGTCTGCGCGGTCACACCACCGGATATGCCGTCCCTCAATACGTCATCGATGCACCTGGCGGAGGGGGCAAAGTTCCGGTCAATCCCGAGTATGTGCTTGAAAGTAGTAGAGAGCGCACCCTCATTCGGAATTTTGAGGGGCGAACATTCGAATACCCCGAACCGGCCAAAAATCCGGCCCCGGTTCTTGACTACTGATCCCATCACCCTCCCATGCGCCTCCAGAACAAAGTCATCCTCGTGACCGGCAGTTGCACCGGAATCGGAAAGGCCATCGCAAGCCAGTGTGTCGTCGAGGGTGCTCGCGTCCTCATTCACGGGCTTGAGCGAGACCTCGGCGCAGCAGTCGTTGCGGAACTTGGGGCGGAAAATGCCGTCCTCCATATCGAAGATCTCGTTACCGAGGGCAGTGCTGATCGTCTCGTCGCCCTCGCCGTAGAATCCTTCGGGAAGCTGGATGCGATCGTGAACAATGCCGCCCTTGTCGCCTCCGGCAACCTTCACACCACCGATGCCGCCTTTTTCCGGAAGATGCTGGAAGTGAATACCCTCGCGCCATTTTTGCTCATCAAAGCCGCTCTCCCCCAACTCACTGCGGAACGGGGTGCCGTGCTCAATATCGGTAGTGTGAATGCGTGGAGCGGAGAACCGGATCTCCTCCCCTACAGTGTTTCGAAAGGTGCTCTCATGACGATGACGCGGAATCTCGGTGATACCCTGATGCGGGAAAATAGCGTGCGCGTGAACCAGATCAATCCCGGATGGGTCCTCACCGAAAATGAAGCCCAGCGGAAGCGCTCGCACGGACTCAGTGACGACTGGCCTTCCCATTTGCCGAAGATATATGCCCCGGCCGGAAGGATTTTGAAACCAGAGGAGATCGCGATGGCCGCGATCTATTGGCTCGCCGACGAAAGCGGCCCAATCAGCGGTCAAGTCGTAGATCTCGAACAACACCCCTTCATCGGACGAAATCCACCCAAGGATCGCAGCACGATCCCATCGAACTAACATTCCCCGAAGAACTCCGCCCGCCACGCTTCCCGATGCCCCGACTTGCAGCCTTTCCGAAAGCTTTCATGCAGGCGCTCTGCAAAGAGGGATCCATGTCCGTATCCGAGTGGATCCGTCTCGCCGCACCGCTGGAAATCGAAGGACTCGAGTGGTACGCCGGATTCCTCGAAATGGAGGACAAATTGAACTGGTCCCGTTTCCGAAAAGAGGTGGAGGACACTGGCAAAGTCATCCCCATGATGTGCTGCTCGCCGGATTTCACCCATCCCGATTCGGGATTTCGAGACGCCGAAATCGAAAAACAAAAACGGTGGATCGACATGACCCACGTTCTAGGAGGCAGCTACTGTCGCGTTCTTTCCGGACAACGCCGCCCCGAACTCACCCGGGACGAAGGCGTAAAATTCGCTGCAGATTCCATCGAAGCCTGCCTGCCCTACGCGGCAGACCGGGACATCACGCTAATTTTGGAGAATCACTACAAAGACGACTTCTGGGAATTCCCCGAGTTCGCCCAAAGTATGGATGTCTTCTGCCAACTCGTTGCTTCCATCGAACACCCAAATTTCGGGGTGAACTACGACCCGAGCAATACCTACCTCGCCGGAGAAGACCCAATCGAACTCCTCAAACGTGTCTCCCACCGAGTCGTCACGATGCACGCGAGTGATCGCTATCTCGCCGAGGGAACGATCGAGGATCTCCGGAAGGAGGAAGGGGGCGCGATCGGATACGCAAAACGTCTCCGACACGGGGAAATCGGAAAAGGCCTCAACGACTACGATGCGATTTTCAGCGAACTGAAGAGCAAAAAATTCGATGGCTGGATCAGTATCGAAGACGGAGTCGACGGCATGGAGCAACTCTCGCGCAGCGTTTCCTTCCTAAAGCGGAAAATCGCAGAATACTGGCAGTGATCAGCGATCCCCCTCAGTCAGATTTCCCGCCGATTGGATCCAACTTCACCTCGACAGCTCCCTTGAGAAGACGGCAAAATTCCTTCTTCGTGACCTGATGATGTGTCCCCGACTCCGGATCGGACGGATCCAATTTTTTGTAGTCTACCGAAAGGCGCTCAAGATGAACGATCCGGTAAAGGTCTGCCCCGTGCTGCCAGAGCTGATTTTGATGTAATTTCATAAAAGAAAAAGGATCAGAGTTGCTCAATACCATCGCCGCTTCGGTTTTCGAGCCTTTTTGACCGGGACGACTTCCGCAACGGCGGGTGCCTCCAGGGCAACGCCGGTAGTTCCCGTGTGGACAGGGCGCTGCCCCACATAGATCCAATGAATCGGTTTCTTGGCCCGTTCGTGGGCCTTGATCGAGTGGGCTGCCGCAGAAAATCCGTCCCGCCTCAGTTTCCTCTCAAATCCGGGTTCGACCGCAGCTGCCCAGAAAGACACTCTGCCACCCGGAGCGAGTGCCTGGAAAATCATCGAAAATCCGCTCCGTCCATACATGCGATGATTCTGCGGCTGCACCAGCGAAGTCGGCCCATTGTCCGTATCGAGGAGGATGGCGTCCCATTTCGGGATTTCTCCATCTGCCGCACCACGGATGCAATCATAGACATCCCCCTCGTGGATCACGACACGAGGATCTTCGAGGAGATTTCCGTTCAGACCTGGGAGAATCTCACGATTCCACCGCACCACTTCGGGAAGTAACTCTGCCACGACGACTTCGGCCCCTTCTCCGACAAGCTCGAGAACCCGCTTCAAGCTGAATCCCAGACCAAGCCCCCCGATGAGAACCCTCCGCATTGGAATCGGTGCATTTGCCGGACACGCATAATCGGCCAAGAGCCGTTCCGACAGAGTCCAGATCGAACTCATCAACTGAATCCCATTCAGACGCAGGAAAAAATCTCCATCATGTTCATGGAGCGTGAACTTGGAACCGTCCGGGGTGATCGTTTCCCCCACTGTGGTGATCGGTTTCATAGAACGACGGGCGAGAAAAAACCGGCACAGTCAACCGCAGACAAATTGCCCCTATCCCCCACAGCAACTGCCGCAGATACCGGAAGGATCAGCAAAAAGAGAAAAACGTTCATCGGGGGAGACTAACCTCCCCTCTCGTCAGGGGCAACGACTCAATTGGGAGCGAGAACAGGCAACCAGTGCCTTGTTCCCCCCCCTATTGCCGGAATTCATTTGGCTTGATTCCCGCTTCCCGACGCCTTTATCTTCTGCTCCATGATCCGTCGACTTTCTTGCTTCGCACTCCTTGTTCTTGCATCCCTCCCGATCCAGGCAAGTGACTTTACCGGCATCCCTACCGAACCCACCATCGGCGATACGATGTTGGGCGGATATTTCGAGCGGGAAACACGAAAAATCTCCGCCAAGTCTTCGGCTTTCATTCAAAATACGACGGATTGGCCTGCGGCCCAGTCAGATCTCAGGAGGCAACTCTTCGAAATGCTTGGTCTCCAACCCCTCCCCGCGAGATCCGATCTGAAAGTGGAAATCACCGGTACAATCGAGCGAGATGGGATCATCGTCGAGAACCTGACCTTTCAATCACGCCCCGGCCTCTATGTTACCGCGAACTTCTATCGACCGGTCAAACAGGATGGCCCGCTCCCCACGATCCTGTATGTCTGCGGCCACGGCCAGGTGAAGAAGGACGGGATCAGTTACGGGAACAAGACCTCCTATATGAGACACGGAACTTGGTTCGCCAAGAACGGCTACACCTGTCTCACGATCGACACCCTACAACTCGGCGAGATCGAGGGCACACATCACGGAACCCACCATCTTGGTCGCTGGTGGTGGAATTCCCGTGGATACACCCCTGCCGGCGTAGAAGCGTGGAACGGCATCCGTGCGCTCGATTATCTGGAGACCCGTCCCGAAGTGGATAAAGAGAAATTTGGTGTCACGGGGCGCTCCGGCGGCGGTGCCTACAGTTGGTATATCGCGGCGCTGGACGAGCGGATCAAGGTAGCAGCTCCGGTCGCGGGAATTACGAACATGCAGAATCATATCGTGGAAGGCTGCATCGAAGGCCATTGCGATTGCATGTTTATGATCAACACCTACCGCTGGGATTTTCCGCTCCTTGCTTCCCTTGTCGCTCCCCGTCCGCTCATGATTTTGAACACCGATAAGGACCGCATTTTCCCGCTCGACGGAGTCGTTGATGTCTACACACAAACAAAAAAGGTCTATGACGCACTCGGAGCCGGCGACAAGATCGGGCTGACCATCACCGAGGGACCTCACAAAGACACCCAACCACTGAGGGTGCCTGCATTCGCCTGGTTTGAACGTCATCTCAAAGGAAAAAGCCTCGACGACGAACTCGCCGATGCTTCCGCCCCCAAGATTTTTGAACCCGAAGAACTCAAGGTCTTCAAAGAGCTGCCGGAAAACGAGCGAAATACCTACATCGACGAGTACTTCACAAAGCGCATTCCCGAGAACCTCGCCGTACCGGAGACGCCCGAGGACTGGACCGCTCAGAAATCTCTCATTCTCAGCCGCCTTCAGAATCGATCCTTTCGTGGATGGCCTTCCCCTAATGAATCGCTCGATCCTTCTGAAGATTTTCGAGGGGAAACAGACGGCATCGCGATGAGCCGGTGGAGCTTCGCAAGTCAGGCGGGGGTGAGACTGCCTTTCTATCTCGTCCATCCGGCCGGCACGGCTCTCGAGGATCTCGAACTGGTGGTGATGAACCCTCTCGACACGGAAGATTGGACAGATTTTCTCGCTACTTTCGGGAATGCATTTCCCGGTGCCTTCCCGGGAATCACTCTTCCAGAGGCTACCGCAGAAGCGTACGAGGCCGAGAAAGGACTCCACGCGAACCAGAAGTGGGGCATGCTCTACCTCCCCGTGCGGGGAGTCGGGCCGACTGCGTGGACTACCGATGAAAAAGAACAGACCCAGATCCGCCGTCGTTTTGCGCTGCTCGGGCTGACGCTCGATGAAATGCGAATCTGGGATATCCGGCGAGGGATTCAGGCTCTCCGCCTACTCGAAGGCGCAGAAAAACCGAAATTGTGGCTCCAGGCCAACGGAATCATGGCGGGCAATGCCCTCTACGCATCGCTCTTTGAAAAGGATATTTTCCGGCTCGATCTCCATGACCTCCCTTTCCACCACGAGACAGGACCGGAGCTTCTGAATGTCTTGCGCTACGCTGACATGCCTCAGATCGCCGCGATCGCCGGGGAAAGAAGCCAGCTACGCCTCTTCACGGAAGATGCCGAAAAATGGTCCTATCTCACGGATTTCGCTAAAAAGATGCAATGGCCCGAAGGGCAACTAACCATTCGCAAGGAAGATCGCCCCTAGCAGCCTGCCGGACTGATCCTGCCCGGCTGCGGAAAACGAGGATTCGGCCCAAATTCCCCGCAAGTTGTCGTCATTCGTGTAGAGCCTGTCCCACCGGCGGTCATGCAATCTGGCCACGCTCTCACGAGCGCGGCTACCAGGCAATCCCCTGTTACAGACAATCTCCCATCTTCGTTCGGAAAAACCCTATGATTGCCAAGGATCAAAGTGGAACCCGGAAAGAGGACCACCGACATAAACGGAGCGAACTTCATTGGAAGTGTGCTCCAGCGCTTCACAGTGGTGAGCCTGAAATAGATCCGATGGTTGAGGAATCACTTTTACCGCGAGGGTCGCTGGAGCGTTGCCGTGCCCCGCTTGCGGGCGATCTATCTCAGTTTTTAGAGGGAGTTTTTAGCACCGTTTCTGATCCGTCCCTGTTCAGCACCATTTCCTCCCCGCTAACCCCGTTTCGACGTGACGCTCGGATGTTCTAGTTAACTCCGTCTTGGCATCGAGAGAGAATCAGGGTAAGGTTTGGTATGATCGTCGAAAATTACCCCGAACTGTCAGACCTTGATGGCGAACAGAAACTGATCTTGGCGGGCGAATTGTGGCGGAGCGTTACCACGCCGGACGTCGATTCTCCAGATCTTTCTGTTGAAGCTGTTCGATTACTAGAGGAACGGCTTGAGCATTTCGATGCGAATCCCGAATCCGGGGTAAAATGGGAAGACCTTCGGGACCGGAAAACGATAAGTTGATGGAGATCATTTGGACGGTATCAGCCACCGAAGACTACCTCCGCGCTGAGACAAGTCGACCAAAAGAATTCGCTGCGTCAATAGATGGGGCTCTCTGTCTGCTCAGAGTTTTTCCAGAGATGGGAAGCAGAGTTTTGTATTCGACGAAATTGCGCCGGATTCTTGTTGGTCAGAAGAGGCAGTTCGGCCTCTATTACGGTCTCACAACAAAGAGAATTGCTGTGGTCGCTCTCGTCGATCTTCGACAGGCCCCACTCTCTATCGAACGAATAATCCTCGAGCGCCAGCCGTGAGCGAATCGGGTAGGTTGGGGGGGATCTAAACCTAACAAAACACCATTGTATAGATGTGACGCTTCGGTGACGCCTTGACATGCACTGTTCTGAATACCATGTCAATTGCTCCAACGTTTCCTTTGGGAGTTTGTTGATCATTGAAGTGCGGTAGCCACATGCAACACGTCAAATCCGCGATAGCCCTCTGTCCATGTATACTGCGCTGAAAGCCGCTCTGCGATACTGGCGATATCGGCCCATTCCACAGGGACAACCACCACAGCTCCACTTGCAATCTCAATCTGTAGTTGATTTCTTCCCAACGACCGTTTCGACAAAAAGCTCGAGTTCAGCCGTGGCCGGATCTCCCGGCAGACCGAGATCGTTGTTCAGCTTTACATGGTCGGTGTCCTTCCCGGCAAAGAGAGTCACGGGAACGCCAGCCTCTTTCAAAACGGCGCCGAAACGTGCCGCTTGCGCCGAGTTATCGGGGTGGGCGGCGTTGTACAGGATCAGAAACGGTGGGATTCCCTTTTCAGCCCTGACGTGAGTCACTGCGGAAAAATCGACATGTTTGGCCGGATCATTCCCGAACTTCTCGCGATGTCCAAAAGTCGCTTGTGCTAGATGATGAACCCGCCGCCGAGTCTCAGCGACTTCGATGATCGCAGGGATATCATAGGTATCGCCATCGACGGGGAGACAACCGATGAGGCAGTCGAAGTTCGCCCCTTCGCTCTTCAGGTAGCGATCATCCGTGCAGATCAGCGCAGCAAGTTGGGCACCAGAGGAATGACCGCAAACGAGGATGCGATCTGGATTTCCCCCATGCGCAGCGATATTTCTTTTGACCCAGCCAAAGGCTTTCGCCACATCGCTGGTGAGGCCTTCCATCGTGACTTCGGGGAGAAAGCGGTGATTGATCGAAACAAAAACGAACCCTCGTTCCTTGAACCAGCCTGGTTTGGATTCTACCATCGTCTTTTCACCAGTCTGCCAGCCTCCCCCGTGAATCCAGAAAACGACGGGGAGATCCTTCGCCCCATCGGGCGCATAGATGTCCAGAACGTGGCGGACGTGTCCGTCGGGCACGTAGGGAAGATCGAGCGGCATCGTTTTGGGCGTAGAGCGGGTAAATCAACAGAAAGAACAGGTCCAGTCCTCCCGCTACTCCTCCTCACGCACACCGTTTTTCACCTCGAACTCACGACACCAGCCCTTGATCTCCAAATCGTTGAAGATTTTGCCCATGACCCGGCGGAGAAGTCCTTTTAAATTGGCGTTTTCCAAGTCAGCGAGACTGCGCACGGCGGCCTCTTTGTATGTCTCCAGAAGAAGCATACATTTTTCATCCGCCTCCAGTTCGTGGGCGAGTTGGCGGACTTTCTGAATCCCGAGACCTCCAAGGTCGCCGTGACACCACAGCGCATCGAGGACGGCGCGGTCCTCTCCCTTGGCTCGCTCTCTCGCGACAGCGAGAAGGACACTGGGCCGCATCCGCTCTAGTTCGTTGTCCCCGGCATCCGCCCCGAGATCGTCCATATCGTCACGGATCTGATAAGCGATGCCCAGATTTTCGGAATAATTTTCCAAAACGTCTGCCACGTCATCGAGTTTCCCGGCATAAGCAGCCCCCAGTTTCAGAGCAACCTCAAACGCCGGAGCCGTCTTTTGACGGAAAATCTCCAGGACCTGCTTGGAATCGAGCGGTTCGGGATTCCGCGCCCAAACGAGTTCAGCCCCCTGACCACGACACAATTCACGTTGTCCGTTTGCCGAGATCAGTAGCATCCTGGTTTTCCGGGCATCAGAGGCCTCGCACTCACCGATGAGACGATACCCTTCCCCGAGGAGCAGGTCACCAGCGTTCAGGGCTACGGCGACACCGTGCTCGGCATTGAGAGTAGGCTGGCCGTAGCGACCGTGGTCTTCATCCTCGATGTCATCGTGAATGAGGGAGGCTTTGTGAAAAAGTTCCGTCGCAAAAGCGATCTTTTTGATGTCATCGGGCATCGGTTTGCCACGATCATCGCGCAGAGCTTCAAAAGCGGCCACCGTGAGAAAAGGACGCCACCGCTTACCATCACGCGCGATCCATTCACGGGCGATTTCCTCCTGTCGACCCTGAGCGGGCCCCATGACAGATTCGATCATTTCGGGGGTAAACCATCCCCGAACCTCCTCGTGCAGGGCGGTGAGATCGAGCCTACGAGTATTGTCATCACTCGTGAGGTGGAGATATTCCCAGACCCAGTCGATATCGACGGTCGTGTTGATACAGTCATCTTGAAGCAAAGGCACGGCGATCGACGGGATCGCGGCTGCCTCGACGTAGGGAAAGGTGCGCTCCAGAACTGCGAGGCAGGAAATGCCCACAATGGCCTCGATCTGACCGGTCTGGATCAGTGACATCACGATCGCAGATCCTTCCGCGACAAGGACGGCATATCCGAGGCGCTCGGCTTCATTTTGGAAATCCTGAATCGAACAGAGTCCACACTGCTTGCAAAGAAGACCGAACTCATCAAAGGGCGCGGGGCATTTGTCTTCGACGCGAAGACATTTCGGCATGAGGAGGAGCCGTCGCTCATACGGTATCTCGGCGAGAGTTTCCCGCCACATCTCGTTGTTGAGACAGACGGCGGTGTAGTGGAGATACGTTTCGTCGTTTTCGTAACCCAGTTCCGAAAGGATCCTTCGAGCGTGAACATCGAGTTCCTCTAGGGGCATGGGAGGAACGGGATTCGCAGATTCGACGTAGTTGCGAATCGTCCGGAGAAAGCGGTCCCGCTCTGGCTTCGTCTGCGGAATGTTCTTTTTCGGAGCTCGAAAACGCGTCGTTGTGATCGGAACCGGCTTCGGAATCGTGATCGTTTGGAGGGAATCAACAGGTTTGGACATCTTCGCTTTTCCGACTGAACAGGGTTGGGTCTACGGGGTGACAGGGTACCGTCCCTGAAACACATCGCACTCTACTACACAGAACCGTCTCGAAAAGAAGAATCGCTTCAATGGAAATCGACCGGCGTGATCAGGGCGAAATGAGAGGCTCGGACCGCAATCCGTCGCCAATTCCCGGTTCCGAAATCTCAAAATATCACACTCCGACTCCTTCGCGCGCAGCTGCGGCGGCATAATCGCGGTTCAATTTAGCAATGACATCGGCGCTGATTTCTTTCGGGCAAACGGCTTCGCACTCGTACTGGTTCGTGCAGTTGCCAAAACCTTCGGCATCCATCTGCCGAACCATCGCAAGGACACGACGGTCTTTTTCAGGCACACCCTGCGGCAGCTTGTTGAGATGAGTCACTTTGGCACCGACAAAAAGCATCGGGCTGGCATTCTTGCACGCCGCGACACAGGCGCCACAGCCGATGCAGGCGGCGGCATCCATCGCAATATCGGCATCAATTTTGCCAATCGGGACCGAATTCGCATCAGGAGCGGAACCGGTACGGACGTCGATGAAGCCGCCCGCAGCGATGATACGGTCGAAGGCGGTGCGATCGACCATGAGATCTTTCAAGATCGGAAAAGCACGCGCGCGGAACGGTTCGATCCAGATCGTGTCTCCCTCACGAAATTTCCGCATGTGGACCTGACAGGTCGTGATCCCGGTCTCTTTGCTGTGGGGAACTCCATTGATGGATAAGGAACAGGCCCCACAGATCCCCTCCCGGCAGTCATGGTCAAAGTGGATCGGGTCGCCTCCGGACTCGATGATGTCGTTGTTCACGATGTCCAGCATCTCCAGAAACGAAGCTTCGCTCGGGATGTCCCGAGTTTCGTAGGTCTCGATGTGTCCTTTGTCATTCGGACCATTCTGGCGCCAGACTTTGAGCGTTAGGTTCATGTCAGGGTATCGGTGTTACAAATCGAAAATAGGTACGTGGAAAACTTATTTGTAGCTTCTCACACTGAGTTTCACCGCCTCATATTCGAGCAGCTCTTTGTGAAGCGTTGGGGGAACTCCGGGGCCGTTGTTTTGCCAGGCAGCGACATAACAAAACTCGTCGTCACGGCGCATCGCCTCCCCTTCGTTTGTGAAACCGCTCTTCACCGCTTCGTTGTCTGCGGTGAACTGGTATTCCTCGCGGAAATGCCCGCCACAACTTTCTTCGCGAGCAAGCGCGTCGTAGCACATGATCTCGGCAAAATCGATGAAATCGGCGACCCGTCCGGCCTTTTCCAACTCCATGTTCATTCCATCGGCGCTGCCGGGGATTCGGACATTCTCCCAGAAATCTTTGCGGATCTCAGGAATGCGCTGGAGTGCCTCCTGAAGTCCCTCGGCGGTCCGGGCCATGCCGCATTTGTCCCAGACGAGCATCCCGAGTTCCCGGTGGAAACTGTCAACGGACTTGGTGCCCTTGATGTTCATCAGTTTGTTGATGCGCTCCTTTACGGCCGCTTCCGCCTCGGCAAACTCGGGTGCATCCGTCGTAATCGAGCCGGGTTTTTCATCCGCGAGATAGTTAGGCAGAGTCGCCGGGATCACAAAATACCCGTCGGCAAGACCTTGCATGAGCGCACTCGCTCCGAGTCGATTTGCTCCGTGATCGGAAAAATTCGCTTCGCCGAGGACATGGAGTCCGGGCACGTTGGACATCAGGTTGTAATCGACCCAGAGTCCGCCCATGGTGTAATGCACCGCAGGGTAGATCTTCATCGGTACCTGATAGGGATCATCGCCGCTGATCTTTTCGTACATCTGAAAGAGGTTGCCATACCGGGCGCGAATCGTTTCAATCCCGAGTCGCTTGATCGCATCGCTGAAGTCGAGAAAGACTCCCAGACCGGTTTTGGCGACGCCACGGCCTTCATCACAGACTTCCTTGGCAGAACGTGAGGAGATGTCGCGCGGGGCGAGGTTTCCGAACGAAGGATACTTCCGCTCGAGATAATAATCACGGTCCTCTTCCGCCACATCACTGGCTTTGAGCTCCCCTTTTCGGACTTTTTCCGCCTGCTCTTTGGTCTTCGGAACCCAGATCCGACCGTCGTTCCGAAGCGACTCGGACATGAGCGTAAGCTTGCTCTGATAGTCTCCGCTCACCGGAATACAGGTCGGGTGAATCTGCGTGTAACAGGGGTTTGCCATGTACGCTCCACGGCGGTTTGCCCGAAAGGCGGCCATGACGTTGCACCCCATCGCATTCGTGGAGAGGTAAAAAACATTTCCGTACCCGCCGGTCGCGAGGATCACGGTATCGGCGGCATGGCGAGTAATCTCCCCAGTAACGAGATCACGCACGATGATCCCTTTGGCATGGCCATTTACCACGACGAGATCGACCATCTCGGTGCGGGTGTACATTTTCACGCCACCCTTGGAGATTTCTTTTTCCAATGCCTGATAACAGCCAATGAGCAACTGCTGACCGGTCTGACCGCGGGCGTAAAACGTCCGGCTTACCTGTGCTCCGCCAAAGGATCGGTTCGCGAGAAGACCGCCGTATTCCCGCGCAAAAGGAACGCCCTGGGCGACACACTGGTCGATGATGTTCAAGCTCACCTCGGCGAGGCGATGGACGTTGGCCTCGCGGGAGCGGAAGTCCCCCCCTTTGATCGTGTCGTAAAAGAGACGCCACACGGAGTCCCCGTCATTTTGATAGTTCTTTGCACTATTGATACCTCCCTGCGCGGCGATCGAGTGGGCGCGGCGAGGGCTGTCCTGATAACAGAAACACTTCACCTGATACCCGAGTTCCGAAAGCGTCGCGGCAGCAGCACCACCGGCGAGCCCGGATCCCACGACGATCACGGAATATTTCCGCTTGTTTGCGGGATTGATCAGCTTGGCCTTCGCCTTGTATTTTGTCCACTTTTCAGGGAGCGGGCCTTCCGGTATCGCGGAATGAAGAGAGCCGTTCGACTCGACTGGTGTGGAATCTTTGGATGCCATGGTCAGTTTCAGTGAGAATTGGGAAAAGAGAAAAAGGGATCAGCGTTGCAGGGAAGTGACCTCCGTAGAAGAATGGGCGGCAGGGGCACCGTCGTCCGCAAGCACGCCTGTAACTACAAAGAAGGGAATGGAAAGAAAACCCAGCCAGAGCAGGACCGAGACAGCGAGGCCGAGCATTTTCACCGGGACTTTCGTTTTTTCACTCCGAAGCCCGAGAGTCTGGAAGATCGAAGCGATCCCGTGACTGAGATGAGAACAGAGGAAGGTGATCGCAACCATGTAAAACAGGACAATGAGCGGATTTTTAAAACCAGCAATTACCATTCCGTAGACATCGTGTCGATCGGGGTTGCCGGGATCTTTCATCGCGGCGAGATCGGCATCCAGGCGAATCGTGAAATGGAAGATGTGAAAAATAACAAACGCAATCACGGTAAGGCCACTCCAGATCATAATCCGGGAACTCAGCGATGCCTGCACCGTAGCATCACAGGCATACTGCGTATCCCGGGCGGCACGATTCTGACAGGTCAACGAAACAGTCGCCAGGATATGAAGGACAAATGCCGTGAGAATCCCGAGACGAGCCCCCCAGATTCCCCAACCATGCACAAAGTGATGCAGGAACTCCGCGTAATCATTGAGATCTTCTCGACCTTGAAAAACCAGAAGGTTCCCCGCCATGTGGCCGAGGAGAAATCCGACCAGCATGATCCCGGTGATGGCGACGATCAGTTTTTTCCCAATCGAGGAGTTCCAAAATCGGCAGAGTGTTTTGCCTAGCGCGTTCATTTACGGTTTCTTAAGCAATACGCCGCCAATTTGCAAGGAGATGGGTTCGGATTCTCGGAAAAACTTCTCTTTTTTGTCGTTCCGAGGTCATTTCCGGGGAGTTTTTGACATTCAGAACCGATCTCCACTCTGATTTTATGGTTGCAAAGCATAGCAATGACTCTTTAGCATCCCTGAAATTCAAATCATGGCCCGCCTGAACCGACTCCTCACCTTTTTTGCTCTCCTCTTCACCGCCTCTCTCGCCGGAGCGGAAGAAGCCACCAAGTCCATCGCCGAACGCATCGATGAAACGGTCGCTCCCATCGCCAAGTGGGCGGACGGAATCATCTTTTACGGATTTGAAGTCACCGACGGCGTAACGATGCCCATCGTTCTGGTAGTTCTCGGTGCCACCGCCGTCATCCTGACTGTGTATTTTAAGTTCATCAATCTACGAGGGTTCGGGATCGCCTTGCGGACTGCCCGCGGCAAATACACTCCGACCGATGCGCCGGGTGAAATCACTCACTTTCAAGCCCTCAGTGCCGCACTTTCCGCAACCGTCGGTCTCGGGAACATTGGCGGGGTCGCTGTCGCCGTCGGGGTGGGCGGCCCCGGCGCGACTTTCTGGATGATTTTGATGGGACTCTGTGGCATGACGACCAAATTTGCCGAGTGTACCCTCGGAGTGAAATACCGGAAAATCATGAAGAATGGGACCGTCAAGGGCGGCGGCATGTACTATCTTCGCGACGGGTTCAAAGAAATCGGGATGGGACCGCTCGGTGCTGTCCTCGCCGTAATTTTTGCAGTTTTTGTGATCGGTGGGGCCTTCGGAGCGGGCAACATGTATCAGGCGAACCAGGCCTTCGACCAACTTAGCAATACCTTTCCCTCCCTCGGGGCTACTGCCGGGTCGAGCGACGCGCCGGTCATTTTTGGTGCCATCATGGCGGTGCTCGTCGGCATGGTCATCATCGGTGGGATTGTTTCGATCGCTCGTGTGACCGCCTTCCTCGTCCCGTTCATGTGTGGCATGTACATGCTCGCCGCACTGGTGATCATCGGGGGAAATCTCGGGGAACTGCCCGCTGCTATCGAAACGATTTTTTCCTCCGCTTTCAGCAACGAAGCCGTCACAGGCGGCCTTATCGGCGTTCTCATCCAGGGAATCCGAAGGGCCGCGTTCTCCAACGAAGCCGGTCTCGGGTCGGCACCGATTGCCCACTCGGCGGTGAAAACAAACGAGCCGGCGAGTGAGGGTTTTGTTGCCCTCCTCGAACCCTTTGTCGACACCGTAGTAGTCTGCACCATGACCGCTCTCGTCATCGTCATCACCGGAACTTGGCAGGTCAGCGCGGAAGTGAATCCCGGCGGAACCAATCTCGTCAAAGCGGCGGGATCGAGCGAAGTCGTTCGCGTTCTTGAACCCGGTCAGTATCTCCATACTCGCCATACCTCAGGCGACCAAGTCGAGGTCATCGCCCTGATTTCCTCCACGGATCGCAGCGCGGAAAACGTGGAAGGCTGGGTCTCTGCCGGTGCCATCACCAGTCGGAGTGGCGTCGCCGTCACCTCCATGGCCTTTGGGTCGGTGATCTCCTGGTTCCCCGCTATCCTTACGGTCGCGGTGATTCTTTTTGCGTTCTCCACGATGATTTCGTGGTCCTACTACGGTCAGCAAGGAGTCATGTATCTCTTCAGTTTTTTAGGCGAAGACAAAATCAAAATCCCTGTCGTCATTTACAAACTGATCTTCTGCCTCGTGATCATTGTGGGATCCTCTGCTTCTTTGAATAATATCTTGATGCTCTCCGATGCGATGGTTTTTGCAATGGTCATCCCGAACTTGATCGGTCTGTATTTTCTCCTGCCGGTAATCAAACGGGAAACAGTGAAGTTCCTTGCCCATGTGAAGAGTGTGGAAGGAAAGTAAATCCCGCCTACCAAAGCAGCCAAAGGGAAACAAAACCCTATTCGGCAATCGACCCGACCTTCTTTGATGTCGAGGGAGCGGCTTGCAGACGAGTCCCACCGGTGTGACCGGGGATTTCTACGCCCTCTTGTAGAGGAAGAGTATCGTTCACGTGTCTTTCTGCGGGACGCAGTCGAGTGAGACGAGATTCAAAGTGCTTGTAGACAAAACGGGCAATCAACAAAATCGCGACGATTGCCACCACCTTAGTGACCATTTTCACCGCAAAATGTTCTCGATAGACTCCGAAAAGCGGGTAGATCGCCATCATGACCGTATGATGGCACAGGTAGATCGAATAGGACCACAGACTGATTGCCGTAACCGGGCGCCGAAAGCGCTCACACACCGCCGGGAGTTGATTCCACACCGCGAGCAGAGGCATCATCAGACTGAACGCAAAGGGCATCGCAAACAGGCCAATCCGGAAAAACCAGAGTGCATGATCGAGCGGGCGCTCCAGGAAGTGCGCGACAAAAATGCAGGCGAGAATACTTCCGCCGACAAAGGCGAGGCCAACACGAGTCCGAAGAGAGAAATCTTTCACCTGCATCAACACCGCCATGGCCACGCCATATCCGATCGCATCGAGACGAGGGAGGGAGATCACGCGAACCTGCGCCGCAGGATAGGCTGCAAACGCAACCTCGCGCAGAACAAAACATCCTAGAACGATCACCGTGAGGGAGGAAACAAAGGAGAGGAGACGGGACTCCGTGAGGCGGTGGAAGCAGAGGATCAACAGAGGAAAGACCAGATAAAACCCTTCCTCGATGCAGAGTGACCACGAGACATCGTAAAAGACTTCGTTCGGAGACATCAGGTTCGGGACAAACAAGAGGTAAGGCAACACACCCGCGAGACCACCGTCGGGCAATTCTCCTTGCATCGAATGATGCACCACCGCGACCACCAAAAAGAGATAGTAGGCCGGCAGCGTCCGCCACCAGCGGCGTGCCCAGAAATTCCGAACTCCCGAGAGATTCCACGGTTTTCCGTCGGGGATACAACGGTAGAGAATCGTGCCAATGAGGAATCCACTCAGCGCAAAAAACAACTCCACCCCATAGATCCCGATCTCCTGCGATCCCTGATGCAAATGCGCGAGCACCACCAGGGAAATTGCGAAAGCACGGGCAAAATCAAAACCAAAAATTCGCGACATGATGGAAGACAAGAGC
>JAGPCC010000251.1 GCA_018058245.1 Verrucomicrobiales bacterium | reverse complement strand
AATCCGTCGCGGGATCGTATTCTTCGTAAGTATACGGTGTCAGGTAATTCTCTTCGCGCTCAATGGAAAAGCCATTTACCTCTTCGTAATCATTGATCCCGTCACTATCGGTGTCAGTATCCCAACTTGGATTCGTCCATGGATCATAATATCCCGATCCCGTGTCGTATGCATCCGTGTAGTAGCTGCCGGAATCGTAGCTGCCAGTGTACGAAGAATCCTCGATCCAAATGCCCGTTTCGTCGTAGTACCCATCAGCCAAAAGTGGCTGCGGAAAAGGGCGAAGCCCCGGCACCATCAAAAGGGCCAAAAAAAGAACACACCGCCTAGCGAACCGAGACCGAAAACTCCGGAGGCTCAGAATCCCTGAATCCCTGAATCCCTGAATCCCTGAATCCCTGAATCCCTGAATCCCTGAATCCCTGAATCCCTGAATGTGAGCGCCTCATAGTTCGGAGTGTTTTACCAATTCTCTATCCGATTGGAAAGATCTATTTCGATGTTTTCCTCAGTTTTCTGAGTATTTACAAAATCGACCTTTTGATCGCTGATCAGGTAATTGAGAGGTGGGCGAACAGAAGATCCTAACAGATTTTCCGAGAAGGAATCCCCACCTATCATTTACGGGATCAAACGATCATGCACCGCCCTCGGACGGCCTGGAAGCGTCCGCCTCGCCAGCACATGGCCAATCCAAACAACAAAAAACCTCAAACCAAAAAATTGAAACTCGGCCACAAAGCGGCGAACACTTGAAATGCCCTCAATCCGTCTGCATTCGACGATTTTTCTTTGCAGCGGCAGGGGAATCGGGTTCTCTTCCGTGTTGATTCAATAAGCCGACATGGCAACTATCAAAGTAGCATGCCCGAAATGCGGGCAAAAAGTATCGGGAGACGAAAGTTTCTTCGGCTCAACCGTGGAGTGCCCGATCTGCTCCTCCGACATTTTTTTCCCAGGCCAGAAACGTCCGCAGGCTAGTTCTGGATTCCCGCTTCCCGTTCCACCCGCCCCCCGCCCGGAGCGCTCCGGATCGGAGGCCCACAGCCCACGAGCCGCCTACGTTACCCCCGATGCCGTAACCCATGCACTCTCGGACGCGGAGGCCCCTGCCCTTCTCGAACGGGGGCCAATCACGTCTGAGCCAATTCCTCCGGCCGAGGGAGACCACGAGGAAGACCTTCTTCCTCCCTCTCCGATTTACGGGGCGATTTCGATTGTTTCGGCAGTGCTCGGAGTGGTCACTTGTATCGGCGGCATCCTTTTCGCTCCCATCGCGATCATTTTTGGTCACACCGCCCTCGCAAAAGCCCGACACAGCCCAGTGCAACCAGCTCCGGGACATACCCTGGGAGCGATCGGCCTCATGATCGGGTATGTCTCCCTCGTCATCACGATCCTCGTTTTACTGGGCGCGACGTTCTTTACGGAAGAAATCCGGACAGCGCTCCAGAACCTCCAGAGGTGATCCGCCTCCTGATCGTTAGCGTCGAGGTTGCCACTTGCAATTCTTGAGGCATCGCGTAAAAAGCCATCGAAGAAGAAATGCTTGGAATTTCAATAATTTCAGGTTTTTTAATATTGAAGATTTCTGAATCAATAGGAAACTAAAAGAAGAGACAAGTCATGTTTGAAACCATCATCAGCAACATCCGCGCCCGTGAAATCGTAGACTCCCGGGGCAATCCAACCGTCGAAGTCGATGTGGAACTTGAGGGCGGAGCCATTGGGCGGGCCGCAGTCCCCAGTGGTGCCAGCACCGGCGAGCACGAGGCCTGGGAGCTTCGTGATGGCGATAAAGACCGCTACCTCGGGAAAGGGGTTCTCCAGGCAGTCGATGCGGTCAATGAGAAGATTTGTCCCGAACTCATCGGTCTCGATGCGACAGACCAAACCGTCCTCGATAAACTGATGATTCAGATCGACGGAACTCCGAACAAAAAGAATCTCGGTGCCAACGCCATTCTCGGAGTCTCCCTTGCTGCCGCCCACGCTGCCGCAAATCAACTCCAACTCCCGTTGTACAAGTATATCGGTGGTCCGAATGCCAAAGTTCTCCCGGTCCCGATGATGAACATCATCAATGGGGGTGCCCACTCAGACGCTCCGATCGATTTCCAGGAGTTCATGATCATGCCAAAAGGCGCGCCGACCTTCCGCGAGGCGCTGCGTCAAGGTGCCGAGATCTTTCACGCGCTGAAAAAAGTGCTCAAGGATCGTGGACTCACCACCACGGTCGGGGATGAAGGTGGTTTTGCGCCGAATCTCGACTCCGCCTTTGACGCTCTCGAAGTGATCGCACAGGCAGTCGAAAAGGCCGGTTACAAGCTCGGGGAAGAGCTCTTCATTGCTCTCGACGTCGCCTCTTCTGAATTCTTCGACAAAGAGAAAGGCAAGTATGTCTTCAAGAAGTCCGACAAGTCCGAAAAGACCGCGTCGGAACTCGTCGACTACTACATTGAGCTGCAGAAAAAGTACCCCATCATCTCGATCGAAGACGGTTGTGATGAAAATGACTGGGACGGATGGAAGACCATCACCGAGAAAATGGGTGCCAATACCCAGCTCGTCGGAGATGACCTTTTTGTCACGAACACTTCCTTCCTCCAGAAAGGGATCGATCTCGGTGTCGCAAACTCCATCCTCGTAAAAGTGAACCAGATCGGTTCCCTCACGGAGACCCTGGATGCCATCGAACTCGCCAAGGAAAACCGCTACACCAGCGTGATCAGCCACCGTTCCGGTGAGACGGAAGACAGCACCATCGCCGATATCGCCGTGGCAACCAACGCCGGACAAATCAAAACCGGATCACTGAGCCGCTCCGACCGGATCGCAAAATACAACCAGCTCCTCCGCATTGAGGAAGAGCTCGGCGATGACGCGATCTACGGCGGCAAAATGCGAGTCTAAAGGCTCGTTCCACTCTATGCGTGACCCGGAATTTCAGGACAATCTTGAGCTCTCCCTTCGAATCGACGAAGGGGGGGCAAAACCGCACAGCAATATCTGGAAGCGGCTTTCCCGGGTCATGGAGGTGGTGATTTACGCCCTCCTCGTTCTCGCCGTCATCAAACTCTTCGGTCCCGAAATGGATCGACAAGAAGAATTGAAAGTGGAAAAGCAGCGCATTGTGCATATCCGCGACGAAAGGGAGCAGAAGGTCGTCCGTCTCCGGCAGGAGCATCGGCTCTTGAAGACTGACAAGGCCTATCTCGAAACCGTCGCACGGGATCGACTCAACCTGCAGCGCGAGGGCGAATTCATCATTCGGATCGGTCGGGGAGTAGAGTGACTTCCCGAATTCCACTCCGCAGCGAGCGTTCGACCTAGTTTACCACCGCGACAAAGCCCCACGGAGGGAACCGGTCACCTGATACCGCCTCCCGGCAGATTCATCGCCTTCTCAGCGACAATTCGGAAATCTCCCATTCAGCAACTTCGTGTTTCAGCGATCTCGACAGGGGAGGGGCAAGCGAGGAGTTCCGAAACCCTTTCGAAATACATCAAATGGCTTGAACTCGCGGTATTCCAAGTGAAGGAATAGAACGTGCGGTCTCCTCGAACACCGACTCACTGAAAGACCGATGCCGAAAGCTGCTGACAAAAAGAAAACGGAAACTTCCGAACTCCCCTTCGAACAAGCACTCGAACAACTCGAAGAGCTCGTTCGTGAGATGGAATACGATGAGATCCCACTCGAAGATCTCATCAAGAACTACGAAGAGGGCACCCGTCTTTTCCGAGTTTGCGAAAAACGTCTCGACGAGGCGCAAGGACGCATCGAAATCATTCGCAAGAAACGTAACGGAGAAAGCGTATTAGAAAATTTCAGTGACGACGCGGATGCGACAAGCAGATCCGCGGACTCCGCAGATGACTCGCAGAAAAATGGAGAATTGTTTTGAATTTCCCGAGATCCCTACGGATCAATTACCCAAGGTCGACTCCGCAGCGGAGCTGAAAAAGCTGCCGATGGAGGATCTGCCGAAACTGGCAGAGAACATCCGACGGACTTTGATCAGCTCCCTCGCCAAAACCGGCGGTCATCTCGGCCCCAACCTCGGCGTGGTGGAACTGACGATCGCCCTCCATCGCATCTTTAACACCCCCGAGGACAAGTTTGTCTTTGACGTGAGCCACCAAGGGTATGTCCACAAGATGCTTACGGGGCGCTGGGATGAGATTCACACGATCCGCCAATACGAGGGCCTCAACGGGTTCCTCCTGCGCACCGAAAGTGAACACGATTGTTACGGAGCGGGACACGCCGGTACTGCCGTATCCGCCGCACTGGGGATGGCCGCCGCTCGGGATCTGCTCGGAAAAAACGATCATGTCGTCGCGGTGGCAGGAGATGCCGCTTTCACCTGCGGTTCCACCTTTGAAGCGCTGAACAACATCGCCGAAACGACGAAACGTTTCATTCTCGTTCTCAACGACAACGAATGGTCTATTGACCGCAATGTCGGCGCGATCGCCAAGTATTTTCACGCTCTCCAAACGAGTTCGACTTACTCCCATATCCACGAAAAGGCAGCGGAGTTTATCGAGCGGATCGCCGGCAAGACCATTCGCACGATTGCCAACCGTGTGGAAAGCGGAGCAAAAAACCTACTTTTCCCCAACGTGCTTTTCGAGAAGTTCGGGATCCACTACTACGGGCCAATCGACGGTCACAATCTCGAACTGCTTGTCAAAACCTTCGATTTCCTGAAGGACCAGGACGAACCGGTGATCCTGCACATCATCACCGAAAAAGGCCGCGGTTATGAGCCGGCCAAGGCCAATCCGATGAAATTCCATGGTCTCGGCCCCTACAAAACCGAGACAGGGGAAACGCCTCCGGGGGGGGATCTGACCTACTCGCAGATTTTCGGGACGCATCTTGGGCAATTCGCACTACAGGACGATAAAATCGTTGCCGTGACCGCCGCCATGCCCAACGGGACGGGTCTGGTAGAATTTCAAAAAGTGGTCCCCGACCGTTACTACGATGTCGGCATCGCCGAGGAACATGCCGCCCTTTTTGCCTGTGGCCAAGCCGTGCAGGGTCTGAAACCATTCCTCACGATCTATTCGACCTTTTTTCAGCGAGCCTACGACATGGCGGTTCACGATATCGGCATCCAAAATCTGCCGGTTCGCCTCTGCATGGATCGCGCCGGTCTCAGTGGCGACGACGGCCCGACCCATCACGGACTCTTCGATATCGGATACATGCGACACATTCCGAACTGGATCCTGATGCAGGCAAAGGATGAAGATGAGTTCGTAGACATGCTCTGGACGATGGCGAATTACGAAGGCGGCCCGACCGCGATCCGCTACCCCCGCGGCCCCGGAATGGGAGTCACGCCCAAGGCAGAACCCGTCCTCCTCGAAATCGGGAAGGCCGAAGTCGTCGCGGAAGGCACGGATGTCGCCCTCTTTGGTCTCGGAAATATGTTCGAAATGGCTCTGGAGACAAAAACCCTCCTCGAGGATTTGGGTTATTCCGTGGCGCTAATCAATCCGCGCTGGATTAAGCCGCTCGATCTCGATTGCATTTCCCGCTTTGCAACAAAATGTGCCCTCCTCATCACCTTCGAAGATCACACGATCTGCAATGGTTTTGGCACCGCAATCCTTGAACATCTCAATGATGCCGGATTAAAAACGCCGGTCGAGCGCATCGGTTGGCCCGATCGCTTTATCGAGCATGGCCGTGTCGACATCCTACGGGAAAAACACGGACTCAGCGCCGCGCACGCCGTGGAGAAGGCCCTGCGCCACCTCCCCGCCCGCGCAGCTAAACAGCTAAACAGCTAAACAGCTAAACAGCTAAACAGCTAAACAGCTAAACAGCTACCCTCACTCTTCGCTCTTTTTCCCGCCGATTCCGAAGACCTTCATCAGCACCACTGCGACGATCACCAGAACGGTTAAAATCGGGGCGATCCAGCCGAAGGGGAAACCCCCTTCTTCCTCCACCGCGACGGGAGCCCGTTTTGGAGCATCCTCGTCTCCGTCTTCATCGTCGTCGGATTTGGAAGATTTCGCAGGAGTCTTCTTCGCCTTGGATTTTGCGGATTCGGATTTTGTTTTTCCTGTCTCGGCAGGCTTCTGAGCACCCTTTTTGGAACCAGCCAACGCGGCAAACTCGTCCACATCTGCGGCAGGTGCCTCCGTCGCCTCCGCGCCCTCCGTGCCTTCTGCCGGAACAACAGCGGGATCGGTCGGAGCAGAGCTATCCAAATTCTTTTTCAAGTTTGCCGTGAGCGCCTCCGAATCTGCGGCGGCTTTCCGCGCATCCATTTTCCCTTTCTCCTCCGCCAATTTCTCACTGATTTTTGCATTCAGAGCGGCGAGATAAGAACCGGATTTTGCTCCCGGCTTGGACTTGGTTTTTGCTGTACTCCCCGCGTCCACTTTCTGCCCCGTGAGCGCAGCCGCTTCCCCGATTTTTGCTTTCGCTTGATCAATCTGCCCGGCGGCAATCAATTTGTCTGCCTCGTACAATACATCCCCTTGAGCGGCAAGCTGGTTCAAATCGAGTCCGCGAAGACGGGCAAGTTCCCCACTCGCAAATTTCAAGTAGGTCTCAAGCGAACTCTTTAGACGCGGATTGAGTTGGACCCATTTCACGCCCAGTTTCTTTTCTGCGGAGACCGCATCCTGATAACCCTTTTCCTCTTTTGCTCGTGCCGCCATGACCTGGTCTCTCGCTTCTGCGGTGGAAGCGGCAAGGTTTCGCTCGTACTCTGCATTCTTATAATCCACATTCCGGAGCATGTTCTGCATCTGCCCCCCTAGCGCGGGAATAATCTCAAGCGCGAGACCCACTGCTTTCGGGAAAATCGGAGTTCCGAGGTAATCCTTTTCGATGACCTCAAATTCCTTGAGCGCACTGATCTGCCCGTTGTAATTTCCGGCACTGGCATGATTTTGCATCCGGATAAAACGAACTTGGGAATCAACAATTTCCGGGTAATCGATTTTGTCCTGCGGACTGACCCAGTTCTCTCCGAGCTTCAGGAAGCCCCGCTCTACCTTATCCAACTCTTCTGCTAACACTTTTCGGACCTCTGCAACCTTGGGGGCGAACTCGCTTTGGGGGAAATTCCGCAAAAACGCATCCGGTCCGGTCTCCAGAACTTGGCGATAACCGCTCGCCGGAATCATCGATCCAGTAGGCAACAGAGCCTGTATCTTTTCATACTCCACCAAATCGGGAGCGTCTTTTTTGATCTCCGCAATCGTCGCACGACCGACGACCTTAGTTTCCTTGATCGAATTCGAAACGGGGATCTCGATCTTAATAATATCGTCCGCTTCGTAAGTGATCCGCCCCTTGTAGACCTCCCCAGTTTTCAGTTTCACTTCGTCTGCAAAGGAAACAGACAGGGTCAGAATGAAGGCAAAACAGGGTATCGTGAGGGCTGGGAGGAGTCGTCCGGAATTCATTGGTCAGGTTA
>JAGPCC010000250.1:5178-7490 GCA_018058245.1 Verrucomicrobiales bacterium | reverse complement strand
GTTTACAGCTTCAATGATCTCGGCAGCTTTGAGTAGCTTGAGCCAATACAGTGTTTCACGTGCTTCCTTTCGAGCAATCGAAATTTTAGCGGTGAAGTCCGCTTTGCTATGTCCGGCTTGAGCTTCTTCGATATTCGCACCAATCGATGTGCCAGCCCGTAAGCAACTGATTGGCGAGCGTTCGCGATACACGGTCTTGTGTTTCAAGAAAGCGACAGAGTCGCACCACGCGAACGGCAAACTCAAAGCTCCGCTCTACGATATTCAATTCAGCACTCATCATTGATCCTTCATCATTCGAACCCCTCGGGTTCGCGGGCCTTTTCTATTCTTCGTGGAGGAATCTTCGTGCTCCGTGCCGGATATTGAGAATCCGAACTAAGTTCCCACTCACACAATAAATGATCCGGTATTTGGAAGGGTAGTTCTGAAACAAGAGTTGTCTCAATTCCTCATCTCCCCACAAACCGTTCTCCGGGGCTCTCGGGCATCGTTCGGGCATTTCGCTCAAAGTCTGAATCGTCTCTTTGATCGCAACATACCACTCGGAGACCTTCCCGGGAGCCTCCTCCTCCAGCCACTCGAGGATCTCCTGTAAATCCTCTTGGGCGGTCGGCGCAAACACGATTTCGTATTCCTCCATCCGCTATTGGTATTTCGTATCGAGATCCGCAAAGACATCAGCAGCGCGGATTCCCTTTCCGCCATCACGGAAATAGGCCATCGCCTTCTGGAGCCGCGCATCCTGCCGGGCCTGCTCCGCGAGGGCTGCCATCTCTTCGTAGGACTCGGCATCCTGCACGACGACGGCGGCTTCGCCGTTCACGGTCAGGATCTCTGCTTCGCGGGATTCTTTCAGCGTCGCGATATGGCTTTTGCTGTTTCTGAGAAAGTCGCTCAGAGGCTTGATAGATTTCGCTTTGATCATGACTGGAGCAGTAAATTTACTGTGAATATACTGTTGGCGCGGCACCGGTCAAGGTTCTCGTCGCTCTCAATGGTGTTTCGAGATCTTGGAACCGCCCGCGGCACACGACGCGGGATTGTCTGTCATCGGTGGTATTGCGCACAGGATCGCCGGGTCCCGGAGTCCTTTGTGAATCACCTGCGAAATCGTCTGGATCAGGTTGTGCCCCCGCAAACCATTTACTTCAATCGATATTCGACAATTCTTCACAGAGGATTCTAAGGAGGTCCTGCACGAGCCCAGCTCCTTGAGCCCTGCTAATGAGCTCCTGAAGACAATTTTCCAACGCCTTTCCAGGCATCTCATCCCCCATGCGGGTATCCGCGCACGGCAAAGTTCATCTTGGCCCGCTTGTATTCCGAGAACTCGACGCTGCCGCGCAGCTTGGTGGTGGTCTCCCACAGGGATTCCTCGCAGGATTTGGTGGGCTTTTTGGCGGTTTTCGTTTGAGCGAGCATGAGAAAGTCTTAAAAAGGAAAGGTCGGTCGGTCTCAGTCCCGCAGCGCCAGTATTTCGAAAATGCGGGATTTGGGCGCGTGGTTCCTGGCGGTCAGCATGGGATCAAGTGACTGATTTGGCAGCAACGCCCCTAATAATCCCGTCCGGCAAGGCGGGAATCGATCCCCTTTTTTGAAAACCCATCCCGGATCCGAGGTTCGAAAGCACAACGAAAAAGTAAACATGTACAATATATCTAGCGTTACCCGACGATTTGAAAAGGGAATACCCCATTTTCTCTGCATTTTCCCCTTTCCGCCTCCCCCAAAGCAGCGCCTCTGAAATCGCCCTCCTGAAGCGTTCCCATCGCCCCATCAACGCCCGCATCACACCGCAGGAAGCTGAATCGTGCTCAGGAGTCGAAACAGTTCCCGATTCACATAAAAATGGCTGCGACCAATTTTCCGCGTTTCGAGGAATCCGGCTCCGGTCAGGAGCTTGAGATACTTGGTCGCTGTGGGTCGTGAAATGCCGAGTTCCTTTTCGAGAAAATCGATCTTCGTGTAGGGATAGCGAAAGAGCGTGTTGAGCAGGTCCTGACTGTAGAGCTTCGGGAATTCGTCACGAAGTCGCTTTTTGAAGTCTTCCATGAGATCGCGGAGTTGTTTGATCAATTCGATCTCACTCCTCGCAGTGCGCGAGATTCCATTGAGAATGTAGACGCACCAATCCTCCCATCGATCCTCTTCGCGGGCGACGCGAAGGAGACGGTAGTAGTCCTGCCTCGTCTGATTGATGTAGCGGCTCAGGTAGAGGATCGGAATCTCAAGGAGCCCTTCACGGACGAGCATGAGAATATTGAGAATCCGCCCGGCCCGTCCGTTTCCATCGTAGAACGGGTGAATGC
>JAGPCC010000250.1:0-5078 GCA_018058245.1 Verrucomicrobiales bacterium | reverse complement strand
TGCCTCGTCTGATTGATGTAGCGGCTCAGGTAGAGGATCGGAATCTCAAGGAGCCCTTCACGGACGAGCATGAGAATATTGAGAATCCGCCCGGCCCGTCCGTTTCCATCGTAGAACGGGTGAATGCTCTCAAACTGATGATGCACGATCGCCATTTTCACGAGCGAATCGAGTTCGTCATCCGCGTGAATGAAATCGACGAGATTCGCCATGAGTCGGGCGACATCTTCCGCACTCTGAGGTGGCTCGTAGATGACTTCACCGGTCACCTCGTTTTTCAGGACCGTGCCCGGGAGTTGGCGGAGACCGGCATCGTTCTGCTCCACCTCCGCCTGCACGGAGAGGATCGTTTCGAGTCGGATGATTCCGCTCGTTTTAACCTGAGAGTAGCCGGTCCTCAACCCGCTGAGGTAGTGCTGCACCTCTTTCGCCGCGATCCCAACCGCAGAGTCAACCTGAGAGGCGTAGAGCTCATCATGTGTCGTAATGATGTTTTCAATCTCTGAGCTGTCTTTGGCTTCCTGGATCGAGAGCGTATCGAGGAGGATTTCCGGGTTCGGCAGAGCCGTGCAGAGCCCCTTTAGTTCAGCCAAATCACGATGCGCCGGGAGCAGCGCCGCCCAGACGGCCGGAGACGACGTCAGTCGGTCAAAGGCAGGGATGGGGAGCAGTGGAAGCGTCGTCATCGGAGATTTCACGGTAAGAAAAGTCGATTTCCTTTCCGAAAACGACCGTTCATGTAAATATTTTAACGAAAACATACCATTACGGAACCGCTTTGCAAAAGAAATGGCGAAATGTTTACCCAACTATCGGCCGGAAATGCGGCGCCTGAATGTTGGGGTTTTTGATAAAACAGAATCGTGAATCCCGAGCCCGGCAGCAATCCTCCCACGATAGGGTTTCACCCCATTGCCCAGCGCCCCCGGCAGCACCACGATGGGTTTTGCTGGCGTTCTCATCGCGGTATCCATGAATCATCCCCCACTCCATGTCGATCGCTGCGCCTGATCGTCTCCAGCACGTCTTCGACGCGGCGTTCTCCAGCATCCGGCAGGCCTGTCGCGAGCAGTCACCCCGCCTCGCCTCGCGCGAGGTGGGCACGATCACGAGTGTCTCCACCGGCATCGCTACGATCTCGGGGCTGCGTGGAGTTGGTTCGGAGGAATTGCTCGCCTTTCCCGGCGGAGTCTTTGGAATTGCTTTCAACGTCGATGAACATGAAATCGGCGTCGTCCTCCTCGGCGACTATGCCCACTTGCAGGCAGGACAGGAGGTCGAGCGGACCGGTCGGGTCATGGATGTCGCAGTGGGCAATGGACTTCTGGGGCGTGTCATCGATCCACTAGGGAGACCGCTCGACGATAGCGGCCCGGTGCATACGACCGAACGCCTCCCCATCGAACGACCCGCCCCGGCGATCATGGATCGCGGACCGGTCACGATTCCTCTTCAGACAGGCATCCTCGTCCTCGATGCGATTATTCCGATCGGACGCGGGCAGCGTGAATTGATTCTCGGAGACCGGCAGACGGGCAAGACCGCCATCGCGATCGATGCGATCCTCAATCAACGGGGAAAAGACGTGCTCTGCGTCTATTGCGCGATCGGTCAGCGCGCCTCAGCAGTGGCCAAAGCCGTCGCGGTTCTGCGCAAGAACGAAGCGATGGAATACACCGTCGTCGTCGTCGCAGAAGGGAACGACGCCCCCGGACTCTCCTACATCGCTCCCTATGCTGCGACCAGTATCGCGGAACACTTCATGGAATCCGGTCGTGACGTTCTCATCGTTTATGACGACCTGACACATCATGCTCGGTCCTATCGTGAACTATCCCTGCTCCTTCGTCGACCACCGGGACGGGAGGCTTTCCCGGGCGACATCTTTTTCATTCATTCGCGGCTCCTCGAACGCTCGACTCATCTCTCCGATGAACGTGGCGGCGGGTCACTGACGGCGCTTCCGATCATCGAAACCGAGGCCCAGAATATTTCCGCCTACATTCCGACAAATCTGATCTCAATCACCGATGGTCAAATCTATCTCTCCCCTTCCCTGTTCGAACTGGGCGTCCTCCCTGCAGTCGATGTCGGGAAATCCGTTTCGCGTGTCGGTGGAAAGGCACAGCGACGGGTCTACCGTTCCGTCGCGGGAGACCTGAAGCTCTCTTACGCACAGTTTGAAGAACTGGAAACCTTCGCCCGTTTCGGAGCGCGACTCGACGACGACACCCGCGAAACAATCGAACACGGTCGACGAATCCGGGCCTGTCTGAAGCAATCCGAACTGGCGCCCGTCCCCATGCCCGCGCAGATCGCGGTGCTCCTCGCCCTCTCCGCCAAACTCTTTGATACGATTCCTCTTGCGCGGATGCCCCATGCTCAGGTCGCCGTCCACGAAGCCGCGATGGAGATCCCTGAAGGAATCTGCGCCCGTTTTGAAACCAGCGACAAGCTGAGCAATGAAGATCGGGAAGTGATTCTCTTGATCGCCCGGGAGGCACTGGCCGAATTCCTTCCCGACACCCCAAAAAGCATTCCCCTGAAAACTACCAACCCGGTTGAATCAACCAAAACCCAAAAATCCCAATGATCGCCAAGCCCTCTACCCATTCCCTCCCTTCCCGTTTACGCGCGGCCTCGGCAGGCCTACTACTGGCGGTCTTTACTCTCTTGTTCGGGCAGGGAATGGGAATCGTTTTCGGCCTTAACGAAGACCTCATCAAATCGCAATTAAAGGCAGATGCCACCGCAGTCCAAACAACGATCTACAAGGATGACCAGAATGTGAGTAAGGCGGTACTTGATAAATCCTGGAATTACATGCAGCGGGCCCACCTTCATGCAGGAGGATTGGGCACCGCCGCGATTGCCCTGATCATCGTGTTATGCCTCATCGGCGCGCCGCGCCTTGCGACCCTGCTCATCAGCATCGCGCTGGGTGCTGGTGGCCTCGGCTATTCGATCTTCTGGATGTGGGCGGGGTTCCGGGCGCGCCCGGCCTTGGGAGCACGGGTGCAGCGAAGGAGTCCCTCAAATGGCTCGCAATGCCCTCCTCCGGCGGCTTTGTCCTTGCGACGATCGCCGTCCTTGTTTTGCTTCTCGTCTGGATGTTCACAAGTCGCCGGGAGTCACCGTCCGGAAACTGATCTCTTTCCATCCAATTGGTTCTCTGCAAACTAGTACGATATGAGACACTCCGAAATCCATCGCACCCATCGTATCGGCTGGCTGCGCGCCGCAGTCCTGGGTGCCAACGACGGCATCGTTTCCACCGCCAGCCTCATCGTCGGGGTCGCTGCCGCCGAATCCAGTCGAAGTAGCGTTCTCGTTGCCGGCCTTGCCGGTCTGGTTGCCGGAGCAATGTCGATGGCGGCCGGTGAATATGTGTCCGTTAGCTCGCAATCCGATACCGAAAATGCGGATCTAGAGCGGGAGCGCTTGGAACTTGCCAATGACAGTAAAAGCGAACATGCCGAGCTCACAGACATCTATGTTTCCCGGGGTCTCGATGCCGGTCTCGCTGCGGAAGTCGCAACACAGTTGATGGCGGAGGATGCCCTCGGAGCGCACGCCCGCGATGAACTGGGAATCAGCGAAAACCTGAGCGCCCGTCCCGTCCAGGCCGCGTTCGCCTCGGCGGGAACCTTCGCGGTTGGGGCTGCACTGCCATTACTCCTTGTTCTCTTTTTGCCTCTTTCCGCCCTCGTCTGGACCGTATCGCTCAGCTCGTTAGCATTTCTCGCCCTGTTAGGTGCTCTGGCGGCTCGCGCCGGTGGTTCTTCCGTTTGGATATCCGTGGTGCGGGTTACCTTTTGGGGCGCTCTTGCGATGGCGCTGACCGCGGGGGTCGGCGCGATGTTTGGGGCTACGCGGTAAAGGTCAGCAATCGGTAGGTATATCACCGGCAACCATGAGCGACACGATCGAGAGCCTGAACCGAAAGATCCACAGTGCCGGAGATCTGCAGTCGGTCGTCCGGACGATGAAAGCACTCGCCGCGTCGAGTATCGGGCAGTATGAGAAATCGGTGCGTGCCCTGGCCGACTACTATCATACCGTCGAGCTCGGACTAAGTGCGCACTTTCGGGACAAGGGATTGCTCGAACAACAGCCAACCGGATCCGGCGAAGCCAATGAAGTCGACGCCGTCGTCTTCGGATCCGATCAGGGACTCGTCGGCCAGTTCAACGACATCATCGCCGACTATGCGATCCAAACCCTCGCCAAGTTTCCCGGGAAACCGACGATCTGGGCGGTGGGTGAAAGAGTACACGCACGACTCCTCAATTCCGGCACCACTCCGATCGGTCTCTTTCCGGTTCCCAGTTCCGTCGAGGGCATTATCCCGCTCGTGAGGCAGCTGCAGATCAAAAGTGAATTCTACCGGGCTGGACGCGATCAGGCACCGCTCTACCTCTTCTACAATCGCCCGAAGACCGGGTCCCTCTTCGATCCAGTGAGTCAACGTCTCCTCCCCCTCGATCGAAAATGGCAACGAGGTCTTGGGGAACTTCCCTGGCCGACGAAAAACCTCCCAGAAGTCATGTGCAGCGGGACGACGACTCTGTCTGCCCTCATTCGCGAATATCTCTTCATCTCCCTCTTTCGAGCCTGCGCCGAATCCCTCGCCAGCGAAAACGCAAGCCGCCTCGCCGCCATGCAACGCGCGGAGAAAAACATCGGAGAACTGTTGGAAACTCTTCACGGCAACTACCACCGCCTCCGCCAGAGCGGGATTGATGAAGAACTCTTCGACGTGATCTCCGGCTATGAGGCATTGGAGAAAAAACTTAAAAAATAGCGTTCAAATCATCGCACACGCCCCGTCTCTGTCGTCGCCACCGCCAAGGATGTCCGCATGCTCCCACCCCTCGAAGGCCCTCTCACCGAAGTTTCAATCCACGCGCCTGTGAAGGAGCGACCATCCGAATACCCCAGATCACTCGACCGCTGGATGAGATAAAGCACACCGACAGTTTCTTGAACTTGATGCCCATGATACAGGTTGAACTCATTCTGTCCACGCATGCCCATTGCCACTTGGAATCTGGAACGAAAACGGCCGTATTACGGGG
>JAGPCC010000249.1 GCA_018058245.1 Verrucomicrobiales bacterium | reverse complement strand
CAGGCGCAGCGTTCTTCGCACGAGCAGCTTTCTTCACAGGAGCAGCTTTCTTCGCAGGAGCGGCTTTCTTCGCAGGAGCGGCTTTCTTCGCAGGAGCGGCTTTCTTCGCAGGAGCGGCTTTCTTCGCAGGAGCAGCTTTCTTCGCAGGAGCGGCTTTCTTCACAGGAGCAGCTTTCTTCGCAGGAGCGGCTTTCTTCGCAGGAGCGGCTTTCTTCGCAGGAGCGGCTTTCTTCGCAGGAGCGGCTTTCTTCGCAGGAGCAGCTTTCTTGGTTGGTGCTTTCTTCATAGGTCTAGTCTTCGTTGGTATTTTTTTTGATGGTGCTATTTCAGCGGGAACCTTTTTTCCTTTGTTTTTGACTAGCTCTGCCGCCGATTTTGGCGGCTCAGGCTTTTTTGGCGGCGATGCTGCGGAAAGGGTATGAATGACTTTTTCCTCAATGTCATTTTGTTCAGCTTTGGAGATTCGGGAAACACGGTCTACGGAGTGTTTTGTTAGTATATTCCCCTTGACTCCTCGTCCTTTAATATCGAGATCTGCGAATCGAAAGTCTATCTGAAAATTTCGCAATTTTAAATCACTTTTCAGATGGACGCGCACGATTAAATTCGCATCCTCTTCCGTATCGTGCTCGCTCAGCCAGAGCACTCGTGTGCCTGCTGTCCCGTTCGTGAGGTCGTATAGTTTTTCCCGCGTGACCCCTGCGACCTGAAATCGTTTCACCATCGTGCGCCCACCGCGCCCATCGCGATAGATCATGTTGTAGATCTTTGCTTCCTCCCGATTAAAGATAGAAACGAGGAGATTGTCTTTTCCGATAAAGACCTTCTCTGCCACCTTCACGACCCGCATCGTCCCATCGCGTGAAAAGGCGACGATGTCGTCCATGCGCGAGCATTTGCAGACGGCTTCGTCCCGCTTCATTCCGTATCCGGCAAATCCCTCTTTCCGATCCACGTAGAGAGTATCATTGGCGACGACGACCTGCCGAGCGTCCACGCGATCAAAGGTGGAGAGCTCTGTTCTTCGCTGTTTAGTTTTGCCGTAGCGCTCTTTGATCCCTTCG
Source organism: Verrucomicrobiales bacterium (assembly GCA_018058245.1). Lineage (GTDB taxonomy): Bacteria > Verrucomicrobiota > Verrucomicrobiia > Verrucomicrobiales > DEV007 > Arctic95D-9. The sequence goes on along the minus strand of JAGPCC010000249.1, from coordinate 6,427 downwards.
AACCACTTGATCGTAAACGCAGTGAGTCGCTTCAAGTTCTTCTTGGTTTCCGCGACTTGCTCCTCCAGTCCGCGGATGTATTCATCTGCCTTGAACGAGTCGAACTTTGAGATCCTCTTGATCCGAATCTCGGTGAGTCGGAGGATGTCTTCTTCAATAATCTCCCGATGAAACAGTCCCAAGTAGGGCCGCAGACCCTCCCAGATCTCGGCGATGACAGCTTCCCATGTTTCACACTCTTCGATGCGACGATAGATGCGTTTTTCGATAAAGATTTTTTCGAGGCTAGAAAAATGCCATTTCTCCTGCAGTTCGCCCAGTTTGATCTCCAGCTCTTGACCGATGAGGTCACGGGTCTGTCTCGCGCTGTGCCGTAAGATCTCAGAGACTCCGAGGAAAAGAGGTCGATTGTCCTGAATGACACAAGCATTCGGCGAGATGCTCACTTCACAATCGGTAAATGCATACAGGGCCTGGAGGGTCTGGTCCGCATCCGTGCCTACTGGGAGGAAAACATGGATCTCGACATTTTCGGCGGTGCAATCTTCGATCTTTGCAATCCGGACTTTCCCCTGGTCGTTTGCTTTGAGAATCGAATCAACAAGGCTGGACGCGGTCGTCCCGTAAGGAATTTCGCGGATCACGAGCTGTTTGGACTTGGATTTTTCAATCCGGGCGCGCACCTTGATACGTCCGCCGCGGAGTCCGTCATTGTAGTCAGTGACATCAGCGATCCCGCCCTGCGCGAAGTCTGGGAAGATTTCGAACGGTTCTTTCCGAAGCACGGCAATACAGGCGTCGATCAGTTCGTTGAAATTGTGAGGGAGAATCTTGCAGGCAAGACCAACCGCGATGCCCTCTGCCCCGTGAGCGAGAACGAGGGGGAATTTTGCAGGGAGGGTGACGGGCTCTTTGTTCCGGCCGTCGTAACTCGCGGACCAGGTGGTGGTCTTCGGATTAAAGAGGATCTCGTTGGAGAATTTGGAAAGACGAGTCTCGATGTATCGGGCTGCAGCAGCCGAGTCACCCGTGAGGATGTTGCCCCAGTTTCCCTGGGTCTCGACGACGAGCTCCTTCTGGCCCATGTTGACGAGGGCGTCCCCGATGGCCTGATCCCCGTGGGGATGATACTGCATCGTATGGCCGATGATGTTCGCCACTTTGTTGAAGCGCCCGTCGTCCTTTTCCTTCAGGGAATGAAGAATGCGCCGTTGTACCGGCTTGAGGCCATCGTTGATGTGCGGCACAGCGCGCTCCAGAATGACGTAACTGGCATAATCCAGAAACCACTCCGAATACATGCCCTGAAGCGGTGATGATATTTCGTCCATACCTTACCTGGGAGGAACCTACGCAGCGGCAGCAGCTTGGGCGATTTCGGCACGCTCTGCTTTTTCTTCTTCGATGATATCGGTCTCTACCTTGAGGTTTTTGATAATGAACTCCTGTCGTTGGGGGGTATTTTTTCCCATGTAGAACTCGAGAAGCTCCTGGATCATCTTCGGTTTTGGCGGCATCTCCACCGGCGCAAGGCGCATCTTGTCACCGATGAAATGTTTGAATTCATCGGGAGAGATTTCCCCGAGACCTTTGAATCGAGTGATCTCGGGATTCTTGACCTCGGCAAGGGCACATTGACGTTCCTCCTCGGTGTAACAGTAACGGGTCTCGCTCTTGTTACGGACCCGGAAGAGAGGCGTCTCGAGGATGTAGAGATGACCTTCTCGAATGAGGTCGGGGAAAAACTGGAGGAAAAACGTGATCGTGAGGAGACGGATGTGCATCCCGTCCACATCGGCGTCGGTCGCTAGGACCACTTTATTATACCGCAGTCCGTCGAGATTCTCCTCAATCCCGAGAGCGGCCTGGAGCAGGTTGAATTCTTCGTTCTGGTAAACGATCTTCCGCGTCATGCCGTAGGAATTGAGCGGCTTCCCTCGCAGGGAAAACACAGCTTGGGTATCTACATCACGAGACTTCGTAATCGAACCGCTCGCGGAATCTCCCTCAGTGATAAAGAGAGTCGATTGTGCCGAGAGTTTGTGGTTCGTGTTGAGATGCGCTCGGCAGTCGCGAAGTTTTTTGTTGTGAACCTTCGACTGCTTGGCACGTTCTTTGGCCAGCTTTTTGATGCCCTTGAGCTCCTTGCGCTCGTGTTCGGATCTCTGGATTTTCTCCAGCATTCCCTCCGAGACTCCCTTCGTGCGATGAAGGTGATTGTCGAGATGCAAACCGAGGAAGTTCCCGACAAAGGTGCGGATGGTTTCCCCATTCGGGGCCATGTGGGTGGAACCGAGTTTGGTCTTTGTCTGGGATTCGAAAATCGGATCCTCGACCCGCACGCTGACCGCAGCAACGATGCCGCTCCGGATGTCGGCTGCTTCGAACTGCTTTTTATAATAGTTGCGAACCGTATTGACGATGGCCTCCCGGAAAGCGGCGAGATGCGTCCCGCCCATCGTGGTATGCTGCCCGTTGACGAAACTGTAATATTCCTCGCCGGACTGCTCGGTATGAGTGAACGCGACTTCGATATCAGCATCCGCAATGTGAATGATGGGATAGAGCGGCGCTTCACCACCAGCGAGATTTTCTTCAAGCAGATCGAGGAGACCGTTCTTGGATTTGAACTTCGTTCCGTTGAAGGACAGGGTCAGCCCGGTATTTAGATACGCGTAGTTTCGGAGCATCGTCTCGACGAACTCCTTGTGCCAAGTGTAGGTGCCGAAGATTTCCTCATCCGGCTCAAAACAGACCATGGTCCCGTTTGGCTCGGTCGTTTTATCCGGTTTCTTCATCTCCGCCGTGATCAACCCCTGGGCAAATTCCACGGCCATCGTCTGCCGTTCACGGAAGGCCTGGATTTCGAAGAAACTGGAAAGGAAATTCACGGCCTTCATTCCGACCCCGTTGAGGCCGACTGATTTTTTGAAAGCTTCGCTGTCGTACTTGGCACCCGTGTTGATGATCGAGGCGCAATCCTTCAACTTCCCGAGAGGAATCCCACGGCCAAAATCGCGGACTCGCACGAATCGCTCTTCGATCTCGATATCGATCTGTTTGCCATTGCCCATGACAAACTCGTCGATGCAGTTGTCGATGACTTCTTTGAGCAGAATGTAAATCCCATCATCGGGCGAGGAGCCATCTCCCAGTTTGCCAATGTACATCCCAGGCCTCAGGCGAATGTGTTCGCGAGGTTCGAGTGAGCGGATGTGCTCTTCGTTATAATCAGCGGCCATGAATGCAAACAATTGAACAAGTCCTAGTATTTAGGATAAGTGAATTAATTTCAACTGATGTTTGAAAATTTTCTTCTGTTCTAATTGACCTGTCTTTTTCGCTCAGTTTGAATTTGTGTGGCAATTATTGTGAGTCTGTCAGGAATGCGGCTACGCCCCACTAGCCTTGATTTACTTCGGTTTGGCGACTTCTGAGAGGGATCATTGCGAGAGAAAATCACGAAGAGGAAGGGCTATTCTCGATCTACTTGGATTCGAGATCCGAAATCTCAGAAACGAGCTTTATTCTCTCGGTCATCATTCTTTTGTATTCGCTCGCCAAACTTCTTTTTGCGACCAAGCCTGTTTCTGGGATCTCCCTAAGCGCAGTATTCTTCGCAATTCTCTCGTCAAGATCCTTCAAACGGATACGCAAGAATTTCAAAGAACCAAACTCCTTCTGTGATTTTGAATTCGACGATTCTTGCGCTTGTGGTGGCGGAGCGACCATCGGGAGCGCTTCCACGAAGGCCCGACTTTCTCCCGAAAGACTGGAAACCGGGAAGCGATGTCGCGAGTCGTCGCTCAGACGCACAAATGTAATGTGAGAAGATTCCCGACCGATGATGGTCACCTTGATTTCTCGATTCTGATTGTCGGTCAGAACCTTCTCCACCGGAATGGTTGATTTTTGATCGTCCCGAAGGGTCACCTCTCCGCACCCGACTAACGAGAAAACAAGTGCCCAGAGCCCCGACGAGTGAAGTGGCAATCGAGATGGATTCATGGAGAAGCACCTAAATTCAGTCTTCCCACTTTGCAAGGGCAATACTTCCGGCCACTTCCATGGAAGCGCGTTTCCTTAGAAAGCGGAGAAAAGCCCAGGAATGAAAATCTGCAACAACAGTCTCCTCAGACTGCCTGGATCATGCGACGCCAAAGGGGATCGAGATGCAGCGTGATGAGTTGAATCGCTTTTTCGCCGTCTCCGGAGTTTTCGAACTCCTGCAAGATCTGGTCTGCCGCGTAGAGCATCGCTAGTTCCCGATCATTCATTTCGATCGTGTCGATGCGTCCCCGGATCACCGTCGGGCTGAATCCGAAACTGGAAAAGACCGCTGCGTCGAAGGGCGCGGAATGATGAGAGAAGGCAACGATTTTTTCCTGACGATTCGAAGCGAGAGACTGCTGGAGGAGATTGTTCCAAAAGTAGACATTTCGAGGGGATTCGAATCCGGTCAAGACAGAGTGCCCCCGGACATTCCATCGCAAACAAACCGTGCGGCTGCTTGGGTATCGCTCCTCCTGCTGTCCGAGTGCGGCGTGTTGGCGCCCGACCTGTCGGATGAAGCGCTCGAGGCGTTCCAGATCCAGAGTGACCACCGTTCCCGAAAGAATCTCTCGTTCCTTTTCTGCGAGAGTTTGTTCCAGGCTTGCTCGAGTTAACGGCCGCGCCTCCTTTGCCGTGGCTGCAGGTTGAGCCGAAAATTTTGGCACCCCTGAGAACGAAACCGGAGACCCCGTGAACCCATGAGAGGGTGCGGCGACCGCAGGAGATCCCGGTTGGAAATTCCACGGAGATTGTGCTGGGATTTCCGGTTCGGTGACAGGAGGCAAATCCGTGTCTCCACCAAACCGAAGATCTGGGGCTTCGCTGACGACGGTTTTTCCAGACCCGCGGATGTCGCTGATGATGGAGTCGATCCCGGCGAGTTCCACTTCCCTCACCCCTGGCACATCGGCATGAAATGGGTTGGCGACTTTCGCTACCGGTTCCGGAGCGCGGGTGGGGATCGGCGGTGGGGAACTGATCGGCGCCATCGCCGGGGGAGTGCTAAACGTCGTTATTGGTTTCACTACGGAATCCGCAACGGAATCCGCAACAGGAACCGCAACGGGGCGATCTGCATTCAGAGCCTGAAAGAAGTCTGCCTTGTCGGTGAGATTCTCAAGAGGCTCTTCCAATAGATCATCAAATGTATCCTTGGACTCGGGTGCCTTCAGAAAACTACCACCTTCCCGACGCCAGAGATCGCCTGCCTGTCGCAATGCTGTCCTCGGGGTGACCCTGGTTTCTGCATCGATCCAGAGATGATCTGTGCTCAATCTCCCGACGAATCGCTCGGCCGCCGTGGGGGAAATTGCGGTCTTGCTCAGGCGGGCCCGGATGAGATCACTCGCTGCCTCGGGAGTGATGGCGCGGAGTGGCGTTTTCTCCGAGGTGAGCCGGTCGAGCCATGCCGATGGAAGATGCTTTTCAAATACGGATTCCCAAATATCGTCGTTCACACAAACGAGTGTAATCGAACGAGGCACTCGCTCGCGGATTCCGTTCACGATCTCCGCGATTTCCATTCCAGCGGTCTCCGAGGAATAAAAACCATCGAGTCCATCGGCGACCAGCATGATGGGACGATAGTCGGTCGCGATCCGCAGAAGTTGGAGGAGCCGTTCGCGAGCTTCTCCATTGGAGAGTCCGCGCAGGCGGTCGAGAGCACCTTCTTCACGGAGATTGAGGTCAACAAACACCCGCGCCCAGAAACCCAACTCTGCCGTACCAAGTCCGAGGTTTGCCAAAAACTCCGGGTTCGAGAGCCGAGTGAGATCAGCGGAGCGACGGTCGACCCAGGCGAGGATTTTGGAATCAGAATCGCGGGCAAAAAGCGAAGCGAATTCGGCGTGCATTTTTGCGGCGGTCTCGGGGCAGTCCCGGTCCCGCACCGCTCCCGTTGCGAGAGTATCAAGAACAAGGCGAGACAAAAAGTAGCGGGAAACCTCCTCGAGGAGAGTGATGGATTGGTTGCGCAACACGGAGCGAGCCGAGAGTTGACGCAGCACCGATGAGAGTGCGACGGGCCAGGCCACGGGCTTCGACCGGTCAAAAGGAAGCGTGATCGTGGAAGCGATCGTGCCGAGATGATCGCGGAGCCGTGCTACGAGATGGGACTTGCCGTATCCCGCCTCGGGAGCCGTCATAAGAAAGATCCTCCCGACCCCGGGTTGCTCGGCAGAGTTTTTGCCGCTGCCAATGAGCGACTCCACCGCCTCCAGGATCTGGGCAAAGACCGGCTGATGCATACGACTAACTCCCGGCAGTGTTCCCGGATGATCGACGAAGATGTCTTCTAGAAATGGATTTTTTGACGTCTGATCCATAGATCGGGAGTTAGTGAAATCGCGCATACCGAAAAAGAATAGCAATTAGT
>JAGPCC010000248.1:3262-7565 GCA_018058245.1 Verrucomicrobiales bacterium | reverse complement strand
CCTCGGCGATCACGACACCGACGGTCTGGAGATCATGATCATGGCGCCGACCGAAGCAACGATCTACACCCTCGACCGGCTCATCAAAGGCGAAGACACCATCTCCGTGACCGGAAACGTGCTGCGGGATTACCTCACCGACCTTTTCCCGATTCTCGAACTCGGCACGAGCGCCAAAATGCTCTCCATCGTCCCGCTCATGAACGGGGGCGGTCTTTTCGAAACAGGAGCCGGCGGTTCCGCTCCAAAACACGTGCAGCAGTTTGTCGCCGAGAACTACCTCCGCTGGGATTCCCTCGGCGAATTTCTCGCTCTTGCCGTCTCGCTCGAGCATCTTGGAGAAGCTACCGGCAATGCCAAAGCTACGCTCCTCGGGAAAACTCTCGACGCCGCCACCGGCGAGTTCCTGAAAGAGGACCGATCCCCCGGACGCAAGCTCGGCACGATCGACAACCGCGGCAGCCACTTTTACCTCGCGATGTACTGGGCCCGGGAGTTGGCCGCACAGGAGGAGGACGCGGCGCTGAAGGCCGAGTTTGCGCCGATTGCGGCAGCTCTGGTCGAGAATGAAACGAAGATCGTGGAAGAGTTGAATTCCGTGCAGGGTAAGCCGGTCGAGATCGGCGGGTACTACCATCCGGATGAAAAGCTCGTCGAGGCCGCGATGCGGCCGAGTGGGGTGTTGAATGGGATATTGGGGTGAGGTGGCAACGGGAAATTGTTGACTCACCTGCCCAAATCAGGCGATCCTTACCTTGTATGGTCCAAATCGCCCCAGACCTCCTCTCCGCCGACCCTGAGCCGTCGATGGGTAGAGAGACGAAGGGTCGAAAAAGGAAATTCCCAGCAGTCGTAGAAACTGTTCTTCTGAGCCCATGATAGAAATCAAAACCATCGACCTTTTCGCAGGAGCCGGTGGTATCACCGAAGGTTTCCGACATGCCGGAGCTACCTGTGTTTTTGCAAACGATTTCAATCCTCACGCATGCGAGACTTTCCGGCACAACCATCCGGGAGTGGAGATGGTGTGTGGTGCGATCCAGGATCTCGACGCCCAAGCGATACGTAAATCCCTCTCCCTACAGAAAGGTGATCTCGATGTCCTCGTAGGCGGTCCTCCATGCCAAGGATTTTCCATCAACGCTCCCGAGCGCTTTCTCGAAGACCCCCGCAACTCCCTTTTCAAACACTATCTGCGATTCGTGGACGAGTTCGCTCCGAAAACGTTTCTGTTCGAGAACGTTCCCGGCATGCTCTCCCTTGGTGGCGGACTCATTTTCGATACGATCATTAGCCAAATGCAAAAGCGTGGTTATAGAATCAGCGCGAAGATTCTCCTCGCGGCGCACTACGGAGTTCCGCAAGTTCGCTGGAGGATGATCATTCTCGGCTCACGTCTCGACGAAGCTCCGAAACATCCCGAACCAACCCATTTCTACACCTGCCGCCCCAATTTCAAAGGCGGCGCAACCATCGCGACTAGGCTCGTCCCTCTCGATGAAGTGTGGTTGAAGCCCTCGGTTACACTCGCCGATGCGATTTCCGACCTACCTCCTGTCGAAGCTGGAGGCGGTGAGGAGCAAGTGGGCTACCTCGGAACAAAAGCAAAGTCGCAGTTCGCACAAGCCATGCGCGACGGCAGCGAAGTTCTCCACAACCATACGGCGAACCGACTATCCCAGATTAATTTCGACCGGCTTGCACATATCGCTCCCGGCTCTGCGTGGACAAGTATCCCGCATGAACTTCTGCCTGCCGGAATGAAAAAAGCCCGCACGAGCGACCACACCATGCGCTATGGAAGACTCTCGTGGAACTCATTGGCGGGGACGATAATGACCAAGTGCGATCCGCACTGGGGCGCGGTTTTCCATCCGGATCAGGAAAGAACATTCACTGTCCGGGAAACCGCTCGAATCCAAAGCTTTCCCGATACCTACCGTTTCCTTGGCCCCCGCGCCGCCCAATACGAGCAGGTTGGCAACGCGGTTCCCGTTCTAATGGCGAAGGCGATAGCAAACGCCTTGCGAGAGCATCTTGCCAAATCAACTGAAGAAGCCGCATGCCGCTAGATTATTACGAATGCTTTGGTGTTCCGGTTAACTCCCCTGAACTTGGCGAAGCATTCCGCAAGAAGGAGTGTCCATTCGTTGGTGGGACATGCACCAAATCGTTCTCCAACGGGATCGTGAACGGGGCCTGCACACTCGCCAAAACGACAGATAAGGTTCCCGTCCCATGCTGTCCCAAACGATTGTATGGAGATGACTACCGGATACTTCAGGATGTCGTACGCACCGCGTGGGGTGAAGCGATCCCAGTAGTTTTAAAGGATGGCGACGTGCCTAGTTCGGGAAGCTTCGTGATTCCCTTCGGCCAGAAGCAGGGACATGAGATTCGCATTGCTTACAAGGCGCAGAAAGGCTCATCAAAATTCTCAATCGACTGGATTCTCGCGAAAGTGGACGAGAACAAAAATCTGGAGGGGTTTGTTGCTGTCGAAGTGCAAACGATCGACACTACCGGCAACTACCAACTGCCTTTCTGGGAACTGGCTAACAAACATGATCCGAAGGTAACGAAAAAGTTCCCCGAGCCAAAAAATTCCTCAAGCAGTTTTAACTTTGAGAACGTGAACAAACGGATCCTGCCCCAGCTCATTACGAAAGGGCACGTGCTACGTCGCGAGAACCTTTGCACGAAGGGTTTGTTTTTCATCTGCCCGACCGCAGTCCACGAGCGCATCATGACTCGCGTCGGGAAGTTGGAAGATTATCCAATCCAGTCTGGCTCCGTTACCTTCCTCTCCTATTCAGTGGATGAGAATTCCCCCACGATTCCCAAATCACTCAAACTCGACCACACCACGATAACCACTACGGATCAACTGTCACTTGCGTTCTCCTCGCCAAAATACCTCCCACCACAAGGCGTTTACGAAGATGCGATCCGCAAAGCTCTGTTGAAACGCTTCGAAGAAGGTTGAACTACCCTCTCCAAAGACCATTAAATCAAATCCATAGCTGATCGGTCATTCGCAAATTGAAGCGCGAGTTATTCATGGTGTATTGGTTTCTTCAGGCGCGAAAAGGGATTACACACCGGAGTCAGTCTTAAAATCCCCCACAGAAGAAATCTCCCGCTCTCTCCCTCCCAACCCGTTCTTCCCCGCCCGGTCCGCCTTTTCCCCTCAGCCGATCGGCTCCTCGATCGTGATCGTGCGCACCGCGCTCGTCCGGGTGCCCGAGCTGTTGCTCACCTCTGTCATGACCCGCACCACCTGATCGACGGCAAAGGGGCCCGGGGTGTTGCCGCTCGGGTCGAGCGGCGCGTTCAGATCGAATCCCGGGTCGACGGCGGGGCTGGATATCTATCTGAGCTTTCGCACGTCGTCGAGCGGCGCGTTCAGATCGAATCCCGGGTCGACGCCGTCGACCTGCCAGCGGATCAGAAGTGTCGTTGCATGGCTGCCGCCGCCCGCGACGTAGGCGACGAGCACGCGCAGACCGTCGGAGTTGTCAGTCCTAGAATTTAGAATCTCGGTACTGCAGCGAGCATCGTGGGACTCTCATTCCAGATTCCAGGACTGACCCCTGCTTGCACTCGAATGGACTCCGGCGTAGAGAGACCGAGACTCCGCGTCGGCTAGCAGGGAGTCGACAAAGTAGTTGCCGATGCCCGCTTGTTGCTGGTCGTAGAAGTCTCTTCCATTCCGGAGATCGAACTCGACTTCCTCCAGATAGATCATCTCCATGGTTTAGCTCTGGAGTCTCTTCTTCAACTCGCTGCCAGTGAGATATTTCGCCTCGCCGCTTTCGATCTTTGCACGGCGCTCCGAGAGTACCCGGCCGTGCCACTCCGGAGAATCCGGCTCGGAGACCCGCAGCGAGTCCCAGAGGACTTCCATGCACTTGAGGCGTTCCTCGACCGGGAGTTCAGCGAGATCGGAGGGAGAGATCATGAGGAAGGATACGCACGCGGGACTCTCCGGCAAACCCATTTCTCGGGCGTACGACGGATAGCACCGCTACTGGGTGTGCTTGCTTCATTCTCTGTGGACATCTGTGAAGGCGAAGCGCATCGGTGTGCCTCTGTGTTGGAATCCCCCTCCACGCACAGCGGCTGATTGCGGTGCAGGGCACGCCGGTGGAGATCGGCGGGTACTACCATCCGGAGGAGAAGCTCGTCGAGGCCGCGATGCGGCCGAGTCCGACCCTCAACGGGATCATCGGATAAGTCGAGAACCAGTCGATTTTAGCTTACTTCATCTGTTTCTCTCCGGAAGACGGCGCTTTTTAGGTCG
>JAGPCC010000248.1:0-3252 GCA_018058245.1 Verrucomicrobiales bacterium | reverse complement strand
GGTCGCCTCTCCGGCGGGGAGGCCACGCTCCACCAGAACGCTGTCTGCCGCGATCAGTCTGACGGTTTGCCGGGGTTCTTTGTTGAAGAACCTGTGAGACTTGGTTGGTGTCCAGCGCGACGGAATCAGTCAAAAATCTGAAATCGTCTCAACTGAGAAATTGGTGTATCAGCGGATCTGAAGTCAGAATCAAGATTTTTTGACTGACCCCGCTTACGGGCGCGACAGTAGGCGGAGGTCTCAAAGGCGGGGACCGGCAGACCTGCGGAGTCATACCAGTTCTGGACTCGCGTCAGGGCTTTGGCGCAGGAGGCGTTCGATTCCAGCAACTGCGAGATCCAGGCCCAGAAAACCATGACTTCGGGAAATACTCGACTGCGGATCTGCTGCTCCGCAGTCCGCAGCAATGGAACAGGGAGGATGTTGGAAAAGAGAACGCCGAGGTCGGCGATGGAATCGTCCCGAAGAATGAGGAGTTTGTTCTGAATCTCTTCGAGTTGACGGCGGCGGGTTTTTCCGTCAAGTTTCGTCGAAATTCCCGGCAGAAATGGATTGTTTGTTTTCACACACTAGCACTCCCACATCCCGCTGGGTTTTTCACGCCCATTTCCATCGAAAACGGGCCTTAAAACCGTGCCATTCTCAACTGACCCCTGAAACACTATGACCCCTAAAACGTTTTCAAAATCAGAGGGTGAAATCTCTTCCTTCAAGATTGTTCAGCGATCTGAGTTTGCGCATCTAATATACCTTCCCGAAAATGATTTAAATCATCGATTATTTCATCTAGGCTGAATTCGGTAAGATCTTCTTCACAGAAGTCCCCGTGTGCAAACATTTGTCTCCTCTGCTTTGCAGGAGCGACACGTGTAGATTGAGAATCGAAATGTTCTAGAATCGAACTGGACCCCTGACTGAAATTACGGGTATTCTGACGAAATCTCACCGCAGGCGATACTTCGTTTTCACAATCTTCAAAGAAGAAGAGTCGCAGTGTTTTTTCATAAATTCCATATCCAACAATGAACAAAGAAATCCACGCTATTGGCTCTCTCTGCTGAGGGAGTTCGAGTATGATATGATTTATTAGCGCTAGCTTTGCACTTACCAAGTCATAGCAGTCATCTTGTGAATCATCTAGAGACATATCTTCTTGGACTACTGCCTATAATTTCCAAGTTCTACGACTTTGTAGAATCTATCGACGGGTCTTGCTCCGTGGCTCACTGCTTCTAAATATTCTTCTGATTGTGCTTCACGGCGGTTAAGTATTGACTGTGTCAGATATGACTTCTCTTCAGAAGGAATGCTGCTAATTTCTGTCCAATTGGCTTCGTAGAGATATTTGCACAGCGGAATGGCTATGTATTCAAATAGGCTGACAGAGAATTCACCAGTGTAGGTCGCATCAACGTACTTTTTGAACTGGAATTCCGGGTCTGCGAGATGGATGAGCTCGAACGAAGTTTCAACACATTGCAGCACTTCACCAATTCGACTAAAATTGAAAACATCCTCGACAAAGCTGTCAAGGAGGGGAGCAATATTACTGTAATCTCTGGCCCGCCGCTTCCACGATTCTGGATCGATAATTGTGGCCACTATCATTCGAAAGATCATGTCTTGGTCGTATGCTTCCTGCCTTTTTGCTTCAGAAAGAGAATCAGTTAAGGTTGTTTTGATCTGAGTCTTGCCCATCAAAGCATTGAACCCATCAAATTGCTTCTGACCGTACATCAGGATCAAGCAGTTCCTTACTTCTTGGGCGGAAAGATTCGCCTGACCAGAATTGAGACGGTTAAACACTTCAAATTTAATGTTACTACCTGTTTTAGCTTGCAATATTTTCAGGTCCAGCCTGACCGACTTGAAGATTCGTTGCTGTCTAAGTGAAAGATCGCCCCACCTCATCCCTTCAAGTGACGGAAGAAACTGTTGCTTTCTCAGACCAGATTTTTTGATTTGAGTGATCTCCCTAATATTGTCATAGCCGGAACTTAAGTTCTCTGTAAACTCTAGAATCGTCGATAGTCTTTGTAGCCCGTCTATCGTTAGGTATTTTCCATCATCCTTGTTGATAGCCACATAGAACGGTGGAATAGGGAAACCTAAGAGGAGGGACTCGATGAATCTAGATTTTTGCTCCAAGTTCCATCTATACAATCTTTGGAATTCAGGAGCTATAATCCAAGTATTATCTTTGTATAGCGAGAGGAATTCGCCCACTGACATCGACATGTTGTCAGTGTAAATGCTCTCCGATGCTTGCGAGATCTCAGCGCCTAGATCGTTTTCTTGGTCCGGATGGTCTGTGCTCATGGGGAAATTTGGAAGGTATATTTTTTACGCTCGCGACGGTAAGGTGGCGGCATCTAATCCGCTGATTGATCCAATCTTTGCACGAGTCGCTCTTGAGGTGAAAAAGCAGACTTAAGCATGATTTGATGCTGTTATCTTTGGGTTTAAGAACTAATACGTGGTTCTCAACTGCATAAGGTTCCTGCCCTTCTACAATTGAGGCGCAAATTCTGTTTCGATCACTTGGGCTGGAAGTTCTTTTTAATGCAATGAAAAGAGGTTCAAAGACAGTTCCTGTAAATCTCAGAGTGTTCGATGAAGAGGATGTGTTAGCGTTTAGTTTGATATCCTTTGCAGTAAGATAAGGAAATCTTTTACCCTCTTCTACATGTCTATGAGGGACAACAGCTCCAACAGAGACTTTGAAATTATCTTGGATGGTTCCATTTATAACATCCTGCGATTTTTGATAAGGTTTTTGAACGCTGCGTTTTCTTCCCGATATGATGAAGATATCAATGTCGACGTCTTTGGAAAATTTGCCCTCAACACTGATTTTTGAGTATGCTAATTTTGATCGAACATCTTGAAGGAGTGTCTCGTATCTGCTTCCGCTTCTGATCACGTCCGGAAGAATTGCCGCTATTCTGCAATTCGTAGGGATGATTTCTATGCATTTGTGTAAAATAAGAGCGGCACTATTCGTTTTTCCAGATGAGAAGCGAAAGTTATCGGGTGCGTTTTGTGCGTGAAATGGGGGGTTCGCGATTATGTGAAAGTCCCCCCTCAATTCTGGGGTGTCTTGTAGAAAATCTCTGCTTTTAATGTCGTGAAAGAAGATGGAAGTATCAAGCCCTTTAGCAGACTGTTGAGTTCTCTGCGCAGCAAGTAAGACAAGTCTCTTTTTTGCGATGCTCACAAACTCAGGGTGTATATCATAACCATACACTAAGG
>JAGPCC010000247.1 GCA_018058245.1 Verrucomicrobiales bacterium | reverse complement strand
TATCACCATGTAGACAAGCGCGACGACACTCAGGATCGCAGCGAGACCGTGACTGATCGTATTGGCAACTTCCTCCCCGTGGCTCTCGCAAAGTTGACTCCGCTCTTTCATCGTTCTTACCGGTTTCTCGCGAGATCGATCAAAATCGCTTTTTGCGCATGGAGACGATTCTCGGCCTGCTGAAAAATCTCATTGGCGCGTTCTTCGAAAATTTGTCCACAGATTTCCTTGTCCCGATAAGCCGGGAGGCAGTGCTGCACGATGGCACCTTTGTTGGCCAACCGCACAGAATTTGTATTGATCTGGAATGGCGCAAGAATTTTTAGACGCTCCTCTGCCTCCGCTTCCCGGCCCATGCTGATCCAGGTATCCGTATAGAGCACGTCCGCTCCCGTCGCCGCAAGGTCAATGTCTTCGGTCAAAGTCACCGGAGCTTCTCCCAGTCGGGCCATGAACTCCGCATCGGGTTGGAACTCTTTGGGTGCGGCAATGACAAGCTCGAATCCAAGACGTTTTGCCGCCCAGGCCCAGGAGCGCCCCATGTTGCAATCCCCATCTCCAAAAAAGGCCACTTTTTTCCCTTCCCATCCGCCGAGCAGTTCTCTCATCGTGAGCAGATCTGCGAGAATCTGACAGGGATGTTCCTCGTCAGTGAGGGCATTGATCGTGGAGATTTTTCCATACTCCGCAAAATCGACCACGTCCTGCTGCGCAAAGGTCCGAATGATCGCTCCGTGGACCATGCGTCCGAGGACTCGGGCGGTATCCTTGATCGGCTCTCCGCGCCCTAGTTGAATATCGTTCGCGTTCAGAAACAACGAAGTTGCCCCGAGTTCCGAAAGACCCACCTCAAAGCTGACACGAGTCCGGGTGGAGGACTTCGAAAAGATCATCGCCCAAGTTTCTCCCTTGAGGGTCTCTTTTACGGAAGAGTCTTTTCCGCGATTGGATTTCAGCGCGACCGCATCATCGGTCAGAGCAGTGATCTCCTCCTTTGTGAGCTGTTCTATTCCCAATAAATGTTTCATCTTGGATTTCTTTTTCGCCTCAACGGCACAATTTACTCAACACGCTCTCGAAGAGGTCCAATGCCTCGTCCACTTCCGCGTCCGTGACATTCAAAGGTGGCAGCCAGCGCACGACTCGTTCCCCGGCAGGCACGGTGAGTAGACCCGCCTCCCTCGCCGCATTTACGAGAAATAAGGCAGGTGTTTTTCCGGACCCAGAGAATCCCTCCGCGGTTTCCATTACGACCGCATCAAGCACAAAACCGAGCATCAATCCTACTCCCCGAAGTTCTTTGACCACGGGAAAATTCCATTTCGAAACGGCGTCCCGAATCCGCTCTTCCTGACGCTTCACGTTCTCAAGGACACCTTCTGATTCGATCGTCTCCAGAACGGCCAGGGCCACTGCTGACGCAAGCGGCGTTCCGCCGAAGGTGGACCCATGTGTCCCCGGTCCGAGGGCACCAGCATGTTCGTCACTCGTCCAGATCGCCCCCATCGGAAAACCGCCGGCAAACCCTTTCGCCCAGCTCACAGCATCCGGTTCGACCTCGACGCCACTGCCGCACAAGAGGGTGCGCCATCCGCACCAATCCCCCGTTCGCCCCGAACCGCACTGCACTTCATCAAAGAGGAGGAGGAAATCGAACTCCTCTCGAAGCTCGGCCGCTGCGGCAAAATACTCCGGAGTGGCGGTATGAACGCCCCCTTCCCCCTGAACTGGCTCAAAAAGGATCGCCGCCGTTTTGTCGGTGACCGCTTCACGCAGGGCTTCGACATCATTGAAGGGAACATGCAAAAACCCGGGAAGGAGGGGATCAAATCCGATTTTCACCTTTGCCTGGCCGGTCGCGGCAATGCCGCCCAATGTTCTCCCGTGGAAGGACTGCTGGCAGGTGATGATCTCATTTTTCCCTGCCGAGGGACCGAACTTGTCATAGGCACGTTTCCTCGCGAGCTTGATGAGCGAATCATTTGCCTCGGCCCCGCTATTGCAGAAGAACACTTTTCCCGGCCGCTGCATCATAGTCTCGACGACAAAACGAGCTAGCTCGGCCTGCTTGCGGACGTGGTAAAGATTGGAACAGTGAATGAGTTTAGCGGACTGCTCCCGGAGCGCGTTCTGCATCACCTCGGGGCTGTGACCGAGCGCACAAACCGCCACACCGGAGGAAAAATCCAAGTAACGACGCCCTTCTTCAGACCACAGATAGGCACCTTCACCTCGCGCAAAGGCAATGGGAAAACGTCCGTAGTTCCCGAGAACGTATTCGTCCATGAGATCTGCAGTAGAAAAATCACTCGCTGAATTCATCACCCTCATTTGACGATTTCTGTCCCGATTCCTTCCGTGGTGAAAATTTCGAGAAGCAGAGAATGGGAAATCCGCCCGTCGATCATGTGAACTTTTCCGACTCCGGCATGGAGAGCCTCGACCGAGGAACGTACCTTCGGGATCATGCCTCCGCTGATCGTCCCGTCAGCGATGAGCGGCTCGACCTGATCGACCTTCAAGGAGTGAATGAGGGTACTCTCATCCGCTGGATCACGCATCAAACCTAACACATCACTCAAATAGACCAGCTTGCTCGCCTTCAGCTCGGCTGCGAGAGCACTTGCCGCGAGATCTGCGTTGACATTGAGACTCAAGAGCGTTCCCGCCTCGGAAGCAATCGGGGAAATCACCGGCACGATTTCGCTCGCGATCGCAGCCCGGATTTTCGAGATATCAAATCCCGTCACCCGACCAACTCGACCGAGACTGATCTCACTGTTCTGCTCTTGGGACCATCCCTTGATGCGCTCTCCGATAAAAGCTTCATTCCCAGGGACACCGATGGCACGACCGCCGAAACTTTCGATGCCCTGGACCAGACCGGGATTGATCTCTCGACTGAGGGTGCGTTCCACGATTCCCATGGCCTCGTCCGTCGTCACGCGAAAACCGCCAACAAATTCCGCAGGCAGACCCGACTCCTTCATCGCCGCCGAGATCGCCTTTCCGCCTCCGTGAACAATCACGGGATTGATCCCCGCGACTTCCATAAATACGACATCACGAAGGAGACGCCTCACAAGATCCGGATCATCCATCGCCGAGCCACCGACTTTGATGAGGAAGGTTTGCCCACGAAAGTGCTGAAGGTAGGGCAAAGCCTCGACCAGGACGGCGGCTTTTTCGATCTGTTGCTGAAAAACGGATGCCATAAAAGAAACGGAAGCGCCAAAGATCGCCGAAATCCGTGGTCGGGCAAGGGGAGAATCCCGGCCTTCGCAACGGATCGCACCGGAAAGACATTCCGCGTTTTCCCGCAGGGTGGGTTTTCGCAGCTTCGGCAATTCCCCCCCTCAAGGACATGGGCTGGAAGCCCATGCTACTTTCAGGATACTAGAAATTTTTTTGGGAAGAATGACTTACTTCTTTTTCACAACCGAATATTCGGATTGATTGAAAATGACGTATTCGGGGGAGAGATCGGAAGTGTACATATTGAAATCCCCTTTCCCGATATTGAGATCGATACAGACAGTAAACTCGGGTCCACTCACGGCCACTGCGAGTTTTTCAATATCGGTTCCCGCATTGAGTCCGTTCTGGGTAGCGATCACTCCATTGAGGTGGATATTGACCATTTCCTCTTTTACCCGTGCGCCCGAGTATCCCACGGCGTGGAGGATCCGCCCCCAGTTCGGATCATTTCCATTCCACGAACACTTCACGAGGTTGGAATTCGCCACCGCACGGGCAACCCGCTCGGCATCGAGATTCGAGGCCGCCCCGTGGACTCGGACTTCGACCAGCTTCGTGACACGCTCCCCGTCGGCGACGATGCGTTTGGCAAGACAGAGCATCACTTCATTCAACGCCTCGCGGAATTCCGCACTGCCCTCTCCTCCGCGAGTGATCGTCTTGTTCCCGGCCTGGTGATTCGCCATCACTACGACCGTATCGTTGGTGCTCATGTCACCGTCGACGCTAATGCGATTAAACGAAAGATCGACTGCCTCACGCGTCGCGGCTGTGATTTCCGCCTTTGAAATCGCTGCGTCCGTCGTGATAAAACACAACATCGTGGCCATTTGCGGATTGATCATTCCTGCCCCTTTTGCAATCGCTCCGATTCGCACCATTTTGTCCCCGATCTTCACGGAAATGGCGATGCTCTTCGGGCAGGTGTCGCTCGTCATGATCGCCCTCGCGGCGGGATCACTGTCATAGTCGAGTTTTCCGACCAATTCCGCGATTCTCGGTTCGATTCGCTCGATCGGCATCTGCACGCCGATGATCCCCGTTGAGCAAACTTGCACTTCCCGCTGCCGCAGCCCGAGAGCTTTGCTCGTGGCATTGGCCATTGCCTTGGCATTCACCATGCCCTGATGCCCGGTGCAGGCATTCGCGTTGCCACTATTGACGATCACGGCACGCGGTTCCGCAGACTTCAGGTAACTCGCCGAGAGTCGCACGGGGGCTGCACATACGTGGTTCTGCGTATAGACAGCGGAGCCGACTGTGGGGAATTCCGAATAGATCAACGCTAAGTCCAATCGCTCGACCGCTGGGTTCTTGATTCCGCAACTAATCGCAGCGGACTTAAATCCCAACGGAGCACAAATGCCCCCTTCTACCTTCTCTAAAGTTTCTTTCATCAACAGAACGGTTCGCAGTATCTAAAAATTCAAAAGACCGCAGGTCTCAGGCAGTGCATTCATCAAATTAAAACTCTGAATTGCCTGACTCCCGGCACCTTTGCCAAGATTATCCTCCGCACTCGTCAGAATGAGACGGCCGGCACGGGGATCAATGACCCATCCCACATCGACAAAATTCGTGCGAACGACATTTTTGGTGTCGGCAAAACTTCCTTCTCCCAAAAGTCGCACAAAAGGGCAGTCCCGATAGAACTCGTCGTAGGCGGACGCAATCCGCTGAGAAAGACTGTCGAGATCCCCGAGAAATTCACAGAAAATTGTCGAGATGATTCCCGCTGTGACCGGCATGAGATGAGGCACAAAAGAAATCTTCACCTCCGTCGCGGCAGCCAGGGAGAGTTCCTGTTCGATCTCACTGAGATGCCGATGTTTTGGCGCACCATAGGCCCGAAGGCTCTCATTCACCTCCGCAAAGAGGAGACTCGTGTCCGCCTTTTTCCCGGCACCGCTGGCACCTGAGAGACTCGAGGCGGCAATCCCAACGGAGGAAACAAGACCCGATTTCAACAAAGGAACGAGCGGAACGAGGATACTCGTCGGATAACAGCCCGGCGATGCCACCAAATCGGCCCCCACAATGCGGTCCCGATAAAATTCGGGCAGCCCGTAGACTGCCTTCTCCAGCAACTCCGGCGCAGGATGGACGTGGCCGTAGTATTCCTCATAGACAGCGGGACTACGGAGCCGAAAATCGGCACTAAGATCGATGACTCTCACCCCGCGTTCCAGCAGCGGAACCGCAAATTCCGATGCAACCCCGTGAGGTAGAGCCAGAAAAGCGATTTGGGCCCCGGTCGCCACGAGAGCGTCAATATCCGGTTCCATGAAGGCGATGCCACTCACCGCAGGTGCCCCGCTCAAGCGAGGAAAAACGGAGCTCAGGAGGCGGCCCGACTCTTGCCGTGAAGTCACCGCAACAAGATCAACTCTCGGGTGCATCACTAACAAACGGAGCAACTCCTGCCCCGTATATCCACTCGCGCCGACAACGGCGACTTTGATTCCCTGCGATTCCATGAGTCATTCAGCATGACACAGATTCACACTCCGTCTAAATAACTTCTCCCCGATTCCGCTATTTTTTAGCTGACAAGCGACTTGCGGAACAGGTTTTTTCGTTCACACTATGCACTCTGTTGCCTCCGGGTTCACAGAGGGTTTACGGGACGTGGCGCAGCCTGGTAGCGCACCACACTGGGGGTGTGGGGGTCGCAGGTTCAAATCCTGTCGTCCCGACTCCTTTCTCCCTTTTGGGAAAAAGGAACTCGCCACGAGCGAGAAGTCGGAATTCGTAGCAACGGTAGGGAAGCCTCCCCAACGGGGAAGTTTCGGGTTTGCGACTGCCTGTGAAGCCTCCCTGCAAATGTGCGGACCAATCCAGCGAGGCCTTTAGTCATCCATTGCTGCCCCCATCGTCTTTCCGGTCAGCACGGCCCAGCCGTTTTTCAGGGTGAAAATTCCGCAGGCCGCAAAACCGGTCCAGAGGGAGGCGATCAACTGGAAGTACCCGCGACCGGTAAACGTGACATTCGTTTTGAATTCGAAAAAGGCCAACCCGGCCCCACACACAATCGCACCGATCAGTCCGGCGATGAATTTTACAGTGCAGCGCTTTCGGATCATCGCAGCCCGTTCGCTCTGCGCCTGCGCGATGAACTGATCCGCCAGTTCGGAAGCAACTCCTTCCGCACGCAAAAAACGGTAGACCTCTTCCTCACGATCTCCCCACAAGATTTTGGAACAGGCACGATCCCTCAGCGTCTCGAGTTTCCGGTTCTCTGTGGTTCCGTTCATGCCCGAGGATAGAAAACGGGCAGGCAATGGAAAGAAAAAATGCCCGCTCGCCCCGTTTCTTTTTCCTCCTTACCGGGAAATCGTCGCCAGCTCGACAAGGGTGCGTTTCCCTCGCGCACGAAAGGCGGGGCTTCGATACGGCATGTGCTCCCGGATGGCCAATGCCACTTCGCCGGCCAGTTCCGGGTGAGTCTCACAAACCCGGCGCAGCGTGGTCATGGCAAAGGCCTGAATTGCCGCCATTTCATCGGGATCACTGATCAGTGAAAAACAGATCTCATAGATACGACCGGCCAGCTCCTCCGGCAACGGCACCGTCTGGAACACCCTCACGATAGGACGGCGAATCCCTCCGTGCCGACTTCGATCCGAGAGGACTTCCATCATCGATGTCAGATGCGGAACCGGCAATTGCAGATGCAACCCGGCACATTCGCTCATGACCCGGGCCGCCCGTCGGGCCAAAGTTTCGTCCTCTCCCAGAACAATGTGCATGAGAAGCTCGAAGCGGCTCTGCCGCGCCCCGATCCATTCCACAAGGATCTCCGTTTGTGTTCCGGAATGCGATTGTGTTAGTTCTTTCTCCAGGTTCATGATCGTGTGGACGGTTCAGGGTACCTTTGAGTGTGCGGTGCAACGGCAGGGAACATGCATCGCATTCTTTTGTTCGTCCGACAATTTTCTACTGGACGGATTGCTCTGCCAATTTTTTCGGGCGCGTGAAGAGCCTGAGGGACAGGACCCGGAAATTTTGGCCTCGGAAATTTTCTGAGGGACAGGCCCCGGAAATTTTGCTGAGGGACAGGCCCCGGAAATTGGCCCCGGAAATTTTGGCCCCGGAAATTTTTCGGAAATTCTTCCTCCCGAATTATTCGCCAGAAAACGGACCGGCGATTGCTTCGACGCTGCGGGACAACTCGGAACAAGGTTCCCCAGCTGCCGTGCTGATCTGTGTTCGCAGAGTGTATTTCCCTGGTCGGAGTTTGCCGATGTCTAGATCCAGTCCCCCGCCTGCGACGAGATCTTGCTTCCGCGAAGCGCATACTGCGCCCTTTTCATCCAC